>NZ_JCACKG010000235.1:0-56173 GCF_059505265.1 Myxacorys chilensis
CAACGTAGTGCAGCAATCGTTTTCTCAGCTTCACCAAAAGCTCGGAAGAGCCCTAATTTGTCACAAATCTAGAACACGACAGTGAATGTGTCACTCACCAGCAGGGTATGTGAGGGTAATGGAAAGGCATCAAAATCGCTGCAATGCTTGAAAATAGGGAGATTTACCTAGACGACACTAATTTGTCACGACGACACTTAATTAGTCACTGTACAGATAGCCTTACAGGTGCAGAGATTTATTCGGAGCGTGAACAAAGCACCAGGTTGCAAGAATGCGATCGATTCTCCAACAACTTTGAGGATGATATTTCTCTGACTAAGCGAGAAACTCGCTGACGCAATGTGTTGCCGCTCGATATGGTTCGTCTTACCCGTTATCAAAGCAGTAAAACGGTAAAGGGCAGAAATCCTCTTAAAGTAGTAGAAAGATCTAGATACACTGCTAGAACGTTGCCGTTTGGGATAGGAATCATTGACCGCACAACTTCGAGCCGAACACATCAGTTTCGCGGCAGGGCGCATTGCCACTAAAAAACTGCGTCCTCCAATGGGGTCGTATGTGCTGCGATCGCTTTCCTTCAACGTCTTTAAAGGCGAGCGGGTCGCGATCGTGGGTGCATCAGGAGCCGGCAAAACGTCTTTGTTAAAATTGCTCAACCGCCTTGCTGATCCCCTTGAAGGAACGCTCTATTTAGACGAAATTCCCTTCCCCCAAATTCCAGTGCTCTCTCTGCGTCAGCAAATTCTGCTCGTCTCGCAAGAGCCAAAACTGCTAGGAATGACGGTTCAAGAAGCAATTCAGTATTCCCTTAAACTAAAAGGGATGCCACAACGAGAGATCGAATCATCCGTTAACGAGTGGATTGAGCGCTTACATATTCCTCGCGATTGGTTAGAGCGCACCGAACTTCAAATGTCTTTAGGAGAGCGGCAACGGGTTGCGATCGCGCGTGCCCTAGTCTGTCAACCTGCCATTTTGCTGCTTGATGAGCCAACCACTTCGCTCGACGTTGGACGACAAGATCATCTTCTCAGGTTGCTTTCGGAACTTCCTCAAACGATTCTGATTGCCACTCATCACCTAGAATTTGCCGCACAATTTAGCCATCGAGTACTGCACTTGCAGCGAGGCGAACTGATCCAAGATTTGCTGACCCATCAAGTAGATTGGCAGGATCTAAGAGGTGCGATCGCCCGCATTGAAGCCGAAGAATCCGCAGAATGGGATTAGCGACCCGAGGCAACTGTCTTTCGGCTTGCTTGATGCCCGTTTTGAGAATATGAAGGCGCATTCAGCAGCTCAAGATTGAGCCGATAGCCGACATTTCTAACCGTTTGAATTAGATTGGGCTGCCGGGGATCAATTTCGACTTTTTTTCGCAAGGACAGCACATGCGTATCCACTGTGCGGGGATTGTCGATCGCATCGGGCCACGCCCGCTGCAACAACTCCGACCGACTCAGTGCCGTTCCCCCCGCTTGAGCCAACACATACAACAAACTAAATTCTTGTGGTGTCAGCTCAATCAGCTCACCCTTAAAATGAACTCGGCGATGCACCAAATCAATTTTGAGATCGCCAAAGTCCAGATGAGCAGGCGGAGCGGAGGCCCGACGTCGACGCATCAAAGCCTCTACCCTGGCTAAAAACTCCTGCATTCCAAAGGGCTTCGTCAGATAGTCATCGGCACCTGCCCGCAATCCTTCTACAATGTCTGGCTCTGACGTGCGAGCCGACAGCATCAAGATCATCGCCAACTGTTGCTGCTGCAACCAACGGCAGAACTCCACTCCATCTCCATCTGGTAAGTCAGAATCGAGAATTACCAGATTCGGCTGACGCATCAGAAAGATCTCTCGTGCTTGGTGCAAATCAGCCGACTGATGGACGTGATATCCTGCCTGCTGTAAATGCCATCCAAGAAGCGATCGCAGATGCGGGTTCCCTTCTACGATTTGAATGTTTGAGGCTCCCACGGAGGCTGATTTCCCTTAGTTTGCTGCCTTTCAGATTAGCAAAGCCAGTCAGTATCGGTTTGTAACGCCTGTTACCCAGGCTCTTGACTAATCCTACACAAACCAAAAAGTCTACCTTAAGTTTATGCCGTTAGGATTATGCAACATGGGGTGAGCTAAGAAGGGTTGATGTTAAGATTAAGACTAGGAATGTAAGTTCTTTACTACAGGACATCGTCGTCGTTTACATGGGACTTATGCTTCAAGACGCGCCCACGATTCGCTATTACCAAAGGCTCACCGACGCTCTGGTTGAGCATTGGAACCGGGGATATCGCTATGATGATCTCCGGATGTACATGGAGGGATACATCGCTTCTCTTCGTCACTCTAATGCGCTGGAACCATTCCAGATTCATCGATTAGAAGAAGAGTTGACACGATACCTCTATGACCCTTCAAATTTTGAGATGACGATGCCAGAACCAGACCGAGACTATCGTTAAGGAATATGTTAGGGCGCTTTGATCAGCGCCCTTTCGCGTTCTTTAAGGACGTTTTAGAACGTTCTGGCAGAGGTTTGTGGATTTGCGGTTTCTCTGGAAGTTGCACTCTGCGCTAATTGCATGAAACATCGTCAGACGCTTTTGCGATTGGCTCTGATCGGCTTCAAGACGTCTGTCTGAGTGCGTCCTCTGGTGAGTCCTAGGATGCTAAAGCAACTTCTACAAGCTGCTGAAGTTCACCTTTTTGGTACAGCTCAATCAAGATGTCAGAGCCGCCTAAAAACTCGCCATTTACGTACACTTGCGGAATAGTGGGCCAATTAGAATATTCTTTGATTCCCTGACGAACTTCAGGGTCTTCTAGCACGTCCACCGTTTCATAAGGAACGCCTAGCGCATTGAGGATTTGAACCACGTTGTTTGAGAATCCACACATGGGCATTAGCTTACTGCCCTTCATAAAAACGACAATTTTGCTTTGTTTAACTAGATTGTCGATGCGATCGTTGGTGTCTGTCATAAGGGTTATTTAGGGATAAACTTCAGTAAAGATGGATTAGGGCTTTGCTGCCCATTCTTCGGGAGTAAAGGTGTTGAGCGATAGGGCATGAATCGCTTCAGATGCCATCGCTTGCTTGACTGCGCCATAGACAAGCTGATGCTGCTGCACACGGCGTTTGCCCTCAAACGACGAAGAGACAACGGTGACATCAAAATGCTCCCCATCTGGGCTGACAACGCTTACTTGAGAATCTGGCAACCCAGCCTTGATCATCGCTTCAACCTGATCCGGGCTAATCATTCCTGCTCCTCTCACTGACTGCAAAGACTTCTTATAGTCTAACTGGTTAGGGAAAGCGATTGCTGGATCGCATCGAAGGTCAGTCAAGCACTGAAATGGAGGGCGTTGCTTAATAGAGAAACGTTCTTACGCTTTAGTGCATCTCCTGACAGGCAAACGGGCATCTAAATTAATACCTTTATCAATGCAGACCGCTCTGATGTCATTCGTTGCACTAATTGCCCAGTGCGCCCGCTTCCTAGCATATTCTGCATCACAAGAAGCAACACCATGAACTAGTCGGTGACGCAAGCGGAAAGCTTTACCCAGACCGTCCCAGTTCTGCACGACTTCAGGGAGACGTAGCTGAACCTTCTCGTTCAGAAAAACTTCGTCTTTCCAGATATCTTTGTACCCCTCGAGTCCCTGACCACGCTTCTTTAAATCTCCTCGTATCGCCACATTGGGAGAAGTCCCGAGCGCAATAATTGCCCGCCGAACCGTCCACTCAAAGTGGATCACCGCAAGAAGGGCTGACAATGAAGGATCTTCAGCTAAAAATTGCTTAATTCGCTCTTCACGAGAGTGACTTGAGTCTTTAACTAGAAACACTAAACTTCCTGCAAAACGACTGGTTTGATGTTATGTCATGCCTCACTAATTGGGCCTTAAAGTGAGTGATCTTATTGGCATCTTTTTCAAATGACTGCCGTAAAATTTCTAATTTTCTAAAAAATGCCGTAAACTTTTGTTAATGACATTCATATACTGCGATGACCACCCCCGGATTTGGCAAGAAAGTTCACCAAGAGAAAAAGCAGTCTCAGGGCGCATCAAAGCGAGAGAAAGCCTCAAAGCAGTATGACGAATTTAAGTCGAGCGGGCTACCGGAATATGAGATTTACATGCGGGTCAAAGATAAAAAGCCGTGGTTTCCGGTGGGCGCGATCGCGGTGAAACGCTCTAACCAAATTAATGCGGCAATCTATGGCAACGAAGAAGAATTGCTAAAGGGCGCATTTCGCCTATTTCCGATTCTCAAGAAAAATAAAGAGAATTTGGAATATGGCTATCGCTTAAAAGAGTACAAGGATGAGCCGATCGAACTTGCTACACGTCCAGCGACGAAAGCCTTAGGCGGAGTTCAGCAAGCGATTTCGCAAGTCGGCGACAAAATTAGCTCGCTGTTCAAGAAAAATTAGAAATTTATACCCTGTTGCAGGCATTACGAATTTAAAGGGCTAGAAAACGCTGTGGGTTTCGCGTGCGGATGTCACGATTAGTTTCGTTAAGTTCCGAATTGTCTTGCTAGACTTGCGCTCTGCATCGATCGCGCACTTGATAGATCGAAAGCTGCATAACTTGACTTTAACTATAACTACATAAATTTGTTTAGAGAGAGTATTGACGAAGTTTTCCATCCGGGTTAACTTCGTGAGGGCCTAGCTAGAGCATTAGATTCGCTGTGCCAACTTGATGTAATTAACCCTTGACCTGGTTTTACATCTTTTGGGCTAATTTGTGCATCTTAGCGTTGGAAATTACGTTTCGCTTCGCAACAGCTTCTTAATCATTTTCACGTAACCAAAGGTACTACCCGAATGAAGACAGTTTTTGGAATCGCTTCTGCATTATTAATTGGCGCAGAAGCATTGGCGATGGGACAAGCGGCGGCAATTGGTACCCAGTCTACCCTAAAGGAAACCACACAATCTTTTCAAGTTGCTCAGGCAACAAAAACTCCGATGCCAGCGCAACCTGTCGAAGTTAAGAAGCCGACTAGCACCATGAAATTTGGCTTGGCGGACGGAACGCCGGTCAAGATGAAGTTTAAGCAAACCGTTTCTTCTAAGACGGCGAAACAAAACGACCCAATTGAATTTGAAGTTGCTGAAGACATTAGAATTGGCAATACTACAGTGATTGCTAAAGGAGCGACAGGAAGAGGCGTTGTCACTAAAGTACAGCGTTCTGGAATGCTGGGTCGGAAAGGCAAGTTAGAAATTGCGATCAGTGACGTTGACCTGACGAGCGGTGAACGAATTGCAGTTCGAGCAAGCCAAGAAAGTGGAGGAGGAAATTCAGGTGGTGTAATTGCGTTGGCGGCAGTTATTAACCCACTTTTCTTGCTGATGAAAGGCAAGAATGTGACTTACGAGGCCGGGACAGAAACTTCGGTTTTTGTTGATGGTAACTTTCAATTGGATCAAGCTAAATTTGTCAGGTAGCAGCTAGTAGTTCACAGCTTAACTACAGAACAAACGCTTGAAATGATGAAGAAGAGGGTTTCATGAGAATTATTCCATTCAGATCATGAAACCCTACGAACCAGGTTGCTCTACTTCTATATGCCTTGTGAATTGAAGGACGATCCTCCAATTGTCCCCATGCGCTCACTTTAGACGTGTTTTCAGAAATACCAAAGTCAGCGATCGCATCAAATTTAGCGGCGAAATATCAGAGCATACATGGCATCTACAAGCGAAAAGCTTGTGCCCGTGAAACAAGGCGTCTCTTCGAGCAAGCGTTCAACCATGTGAACTTCTCAACCAATTCCTGGCCTGCTTAAAAGTTTCCTCCATATACGCCTTAAAGAACGCAGACATTGCAACAAGAATGCTGGAGTCAACGTCTATAGAAAAGAGTGCAAATGAGTTGAATTAACAGCGATCGGTCTGCATGGTTGGTCTGCGCAATCAGTAGGTTGTAATTAGGTAAATTGAATATTGGCGCATGAGATTGTGTAGCAAATTCAGCAACAGCGACCGAAAAAACCATTCGATTGCTTAAGTTAGAGCTCAGCCACAATGCTTCTCAGAGCTTTTCAAAATAAGGCAAACGATCATGTATACAATCCAAAAACCATTTAAGTCCTCCCGTCAAGTCATAACGGTTGCGCTAACTGGACTGCTTCTAATATCGAGTGCAGCCGTATCAAGACAATCTGCGCTGAGCGCTCCACTTAAGGCTGAAGTTGCTCAGCAATCGCTACAACTGCCTCAATCAGTCGAACAAAAGGTTCGCCAAGATCTGGCACAGCGTCTCAACGTGTCAGTACGGGATCTCAAGATTGCTAGCTTTAATCCGCAAACCTGGTCTGATGGCTGCTTGGGGTTGGGAGGTCCAGCGGAAAGTTGCTTGCAAGCTCAAGTAGAAGGATGGCGGGTGGAAGTCACTGATGGACAGCAAACGTGGGTCTATCGAACCGACAAAACCGCCAACGCACTCCGATTAGAACCGCAATCTAACGCCGTCGTATTGCCGTCAGCCGTTCGTCAACGTCTGATTCGCAGAGTGGCTCGGGAGGTTCGGGTTCCAGCGTCTCGGTTACGCATTGCAGAAGTTAAATCTGCCGTTTGGGATGGCTGTTTGGGCATCTTTAAACCGGGACAAGCGTGTACCAAAATTGCCCTTCAAGGGTGGCAAGTCATTCTGACGGGAGGCGATCGCAGTTGGGTATATCACCTCGATCAATCGGGGAGCCGGATAGCTCAAAATCCAACAGCGAGCGGCAGCCGGGGTGGATTAGTGCCTTCGTTTATTCCAGAGCAAAACGTCATTCCTCCGCTCGAACCTAATGTCATCTTTCAATCCACAATTAGTGGAGATCTTTCAGGGAAAGTGACGCAAACCTTTTTAACGGCTGACGGTGTGCTCACACGATTGGTCACTGCTCCAAATATTCGCTCTCGTCCTGTCGTGTTGAAGCGGTTAACAGAGCAGCAGGTGCAGCAGTTTCAACAGGTCTTGCAAAACCAACGGTTCCGCAATCTCAATGCTCTAAGATATTTGAGTAGCGCAGCATTTGCAGATTATCCGACCACAACCCTGCAAGCGATGGGAAGCACTGTTCAATATATTGACCTGGAAAAAGACAATCTTCCCAAAGCATTACGGCAAGTGATTCAAAGTTGGGAAAAGCAGGAGAAATAGAATGACGGCGGGTTGTGTTGCAAAAATCAAGTTAGGATGTGCCTGGCAATTTTTGTGACATAACCAAGCCTAATTTGTAATCGGTAATTCGCAATGTTTGCAGGAATGAGGAACGGCTAGTGCCAGTGCCTGAAGGGGTGCTTCGCCAAATTTGAATTGTAATACCGCGAATCGCTAGACACTTCTTGTCCAATCCAGCTGGGAAGCGCGATCGCTTGGGCTTCATCAGTCAACTCTACTTCCGCGATGATCAGTCCCGCATTTTCACCCGAAAATTCATCGACCTCCCAAACTAATCCATCTAGAGGGATTCGGTAGCGATGTTTCTCAATCAGAGGCGGATCGCAGAGCGTATCGAGCAGTTGCGCGGCATCTTCAAGGGGAATCTCATATTCAAACTCCGATCGCGAAATGCCTTGCGTTTTTCCCTTAATCGTCAAAAAGCCTTGCTGACCGGCAATTCTGACTCTCACCGTCCGTTGGTCGGTGGTTGGAATATAGCCTTGACGATAGAGCGTTCCGGTGGATAGGGTGCGCCAATCGTCGTTGCTCACTAAAAATTTACGCTCAATTTCCATCATGGCCCCTTAGCTTGTTTGTTCATGTAAATATAAGAAGGCTGAAATTTCTTCAGATGTTGGCTGAGCCGCGATCGCGCCCGCTCGAACCGTTGTCAATGCCCCGGCAGCACTGGCATACTGCACCACTTGTCGCGCGACTTGCGGATCTTTAAAGTCTTGTAAATTATGGTGGCAAAGTTGATGCACAAATCCTGCTAGAAAACTATCTCCAGCTCCGGTCGTATCTTCAACGTCAACCTTGAAAGCGGGAATTGCGCCTTCGTTGGTTCCTAGGCAGTAGGCTAAACCGTGTTCCCCTTTGGTGACTAGCACGCCTTCAAGCGAACCGAGCCGATATGAGATCGCGCCCGGATCCGTCGTTCCAAACAGCCATTCGGCTTCTTCTTCTGCCAGTTTAAGAAAATCAACGCGCTTGATCATCTCGTGAATTAGCGGTGGTGCTGCCGCCGGATCGTTCCAAAATACCGGACGCCAGTTGACATCTAGTACGATTTTGACGAAAAACTGTTCGGCAAGAGATAGCGCTTGTGTGATCGCGGCTTGGCTGTCCCCATACGCTAACTCCAGTGTGCCAAGAACGAGGTAATCTGCCTGTTGAAACAATTCCACGGGCAGGTGCTCGGCTTGGAGATGAGTATCGGCGAATTCGTCGGACGAGCGCTGGTCACCAAAAGCAACAAAACTGCGATCGCCACTATCCGAGCGCAACACAAGCACAGTGCGCGTCGGAGCCGTAGGGTGGAATTGGACTCCTCTCGTATCAACCCCAACCGTCTCCAGCAATTTGACGAGCGATCGCCCCTCTTCATCCTCTCCAATACAGCCGACAAACGCTGTTGGAGTACCTAATTTTGCTAGGGCACAGGCAACGTTTGCAGGCGCACCTCCGGGGTAAGATGTCCAAGACGTGACCGCTTCGAGCGGACGTCCCGGTTGGTTGGAAATACGATCAAATAGAATTTCGCCTAGACAGATTACACGCGGAGTCGGCACAGCTATTTCCTTGAGGTGTCATTTATAGTGTATTTGCCAGAATTGCTCGAAACCTAAAGAAACTCTTATATTCCCTTACTCATCGACCTATGGCATCTTCTCTACCTCCCGGATCAACGGGATTACCGTTCATTGGTGAAACGCTCCAGTTTCTAACCGATCGCAATTTTGTGCAGAAACGCTATCAGCGCCACGGTTCGGTGTTCAAAAGCCATATCATTGGCAGACCGACCGTGTTTATGGTCGGGCCGGATGCCGTGGAGTTTCTGCTCTCTAGCGGATTTGACAATTTCTCGTGGAGAGATGGGTGGCCTGACACGTTCAAACTTTTGTTGGGGCGATCGCTGTTTGTGCAAGAGGGCGAAGAACATCGCAAAAATCGACGGCTAATGATGCCTGCGTTTCATGGAGCAGCATTAGCGCGATATTTTTCATCAATGGAAGAGATCACGCAGCAACATTTGAAGAAATGGGAACAACAGCAGACTCTCCAATGGTATGAAGAATTTAAGCAACTGACCTTTGATATTGCCAGTCAAATTTTTCTAGGAACACCACCCGGTAAAGAAACAGAACGCTTAAGCCAATTGTTTACCACCTTAACAAGCGGGTTGCTTAGCTTTCCAAATCTTCCCGGAAGTCAGTTTAAGAAGTCTCTCGCCGCTCGAAACGCCCTTTTAGATCATCTTGCTATTGTAATTAATCAACGAAAAGAAAACCCCACTGACGATGCGTTGAGTTTATTGTTAGACGCGCAAGATGAAGAGGGAAATCGCCTAAGTTTTGAAGAAATTCGAGCGCAAGCGATGTTACTCCTTTTTGCAGGACATGAAACCACAACGTCAATGCTCACGTGGTTCGCGCTAGAGGTAGCCAGGAACAAAGATGTGTATCAAAAAGCAAAAGCAGAACAGCAGACATTTAGTGATGCTGTGACCTTAGAGCAGATAAGCAAAATGCCCTATCTCGATCAGATATTCAATGAAATCGAGCGCTTGCATCCCCCAGTTGCTGGAGGCTTTCGAGGCGTTGTTAAACCATTTGAGTTCAATGGCTATTCTGTTCCGGCAGGGTGGTTAGCGCAGTACTCGATTCTGCATACGCATCGCTTACCAGAGGTATACCCCGACCCGGAGAAATTTGACCCCGATCGCTGGCACAACACGAAGCAAAAGCCGTTTAGTCTGATTGGGTTTGGAGGCGGTTCTAGAGTGTGTATCGGATTAGCGTTTGCTAAGTTAGAAATGAAGCTAGTGGCGGCGCATTTACTACGGCATTACGAATGGGAACTGTTACCCCATCAGCGCTTAGAACCTGTGCAGATCCCGACTCGCCGACCCAAAGATAGACTGCGGGTGATCTTTCGTGCGATCGACTAGCAGAGTGGGTTGGGGCAATCTGCCATACAATAAACGATCTTGCCTCTAGTCGCTATTACCATGAGTTATTTTCGTCCTGCGATCGCAGCTATGAAGGGTTACATTCCCGGTGAGCAACCCAAACCCGGAACCCAAATCATTAAACTCAACACGAACGAAAATCCCTATCCGCCATCTCCTAAAGCGCTAGAAGTTCTTCACAATCTCGATAGTGAGTGGTTACGTCGCTATCCTGATCCGTTTGCGCGAGATTTTTGTCAGGCCGTGAGTGAGGCATTGAATGTACCGCCCGAATGGGTGATCGTCGGAAATGGTAGTGATGACATTCTTAACGTGTTGGTGAGAGCCTGCGGAGAAGGGCGCGATCGCACAATTGTTTATCCAACTCCAACCTACGTGTTGTACCGCACGCTATCCGCAATGCAGCCTGCGGAAGTCGTTGAGATTCCCTATTCGTCAGACTTCAAATTACCCATTGACAATCTTGTTGCCGCCAATGGTGCAGTGACGTTTATAGCGTCTCCCAATAGTCCATCCGGGCATGTTGTTCCGCTCGATGATTTACATGAGTTAGCGACACGTCTACAAGGCGTATTAGCGATCGATGAAGCTTACGTTGATTTTGCTGACTATTCTGCGCTTCCGTTAGTATCTCAACATGAAAACGTGATTGTGTTAAGAACACTATCGAAAGGATATTCGCTAGCCGGATTGCGAATGGGGTTTGGAATTGCGAATCCAGCCTTGCTAGAAGGATTGTTTAAAGTGAAAGATAGTTATAACATCGACGCGATCGCAACCTTAGTCGGCACTGCCGCTATGCGCGATCAAGCTTATAAAGATGCGTGCGCTCAGAAAGTCAAAACATCACGCGCAAAACTGACGGTCGATCTCAAGAATTTAGGGTTTACCGTAAGCGAGTCTCACGGGAATTTTGTTCTTGCAACTCCCTTAATGCAGAAGGCAGAAGACTTGTATTTAGGACTGAAAGATCGAGGTATTCTCGTTCGTTACTTCAACCAGCCCGGATTGGATGACAAGCTCCGAATTACAGTTGGAACAGAAGCGCAAAATCAACGTTTGATCGAAGCTCTGCTTAACCTAGAACCAGCTATTCGCCACCTCTAATGATTTCTCTTCTAACTCATGCCTTACCGCTATCTTCTGTTCTACAAACCGTATAACGTTCTGAGCCAATTCACCGATAACAGTCCGCCAGGGCAAGCGCGACTCACCCTTAAAGATTTCATTTCAATTCCTGATGTTTATCCTGTTGGACGTCTCGATCACGATAGCGAAGGACTAATGTTGCTGACTAATCATGGACAGCTTCAACATCGCCTCAGTGACCCAAAATTTGAGCATCCACGCACCTATTGGGCACAAGTTGAGCGCATTCCAACCGAAGAGGCACTGGATATTTTGCGGCAGGGCGTTAAAATTCAAGACTATAAAACGCGCCCCGCTCGCATATTGATGATTGCCGAGCCTGATCTGCCCGATCGCGATCCGCCAATCCGATTTCGGAAACAGGTTCCGACATCATGGCTCGAAATCACCCTCACTGAAGGGAAAAATCGCCAAGTCAGACGCATGACTGCTGCCGTTGGCTTTCCAACATTACGCTTAATAAGAGTCGCGATTGGCTCCGCCAAGCTCCAAAGGATCGACACTTCGCTTACAGATCCACCTCTTCAACTCACTGGGCTTACTCCTGGACAATGGCGCGATTTAACGTTTGAAGAGGTACAAGCTTTGCTGAAGCTCTTCCATCGAAGATAGACTCGCTCCGATGGATATTGCCTCACCTTATAGACTGGGTGTTTTTCCCGTTTCAGCTTGCGTTGGAATTGGTTTCACATCTGTGTAACCCATGCCGTGAGCAATTTCCCGCAGCAGCGAGATTTGCTGCTCAAAATCTAGCGCTTCAATACTACTCAAGCTTGCATTCACCGAGTCGGTTGCATTGTAGTCACTTGGCATTCCCACAACCGTTTCGCCCATGCGTTCTGCCCAATCAAACCAAATTAGCAGTTGGTTGTTTTCTTTGATTGCGCCGTAAGCGTGAGAATACTCAGTGTCAGCACCATTTACAATGTCACGCATTACGTTAAGCTGATCTTGATGCGAGAGATTATAGAAAGTGTCCGATAGAAGAGGTGACAGCTCTGGTTCAGCAGCGGTCGGGTCAGCAGGTGTTACCGAATCTCCCATCTTCTTGTAAACGTAATAGAGCAGGGCTAACTTGTCGTCCGTGCCTAACTTTTCATACGTTTCTACTGCCTTCAATGTCTTTTCATCTAAATAGTCCGATCGTTCTGTGTTCTGATTTGCAGACTCAGCCATAATCTATTCTCCAGCGATAACGTTTCAGTCGCTTCAAGGTGTATCAGGTTTAACCGTTGGGCGTCGCCTTTCTCTAGAACGACCTTGCGATCGCTCTCTAATCCTCCTAATGAAAGAGATCGTAAATCCCCCTTCAGAAGGTTTAAGACAGTGGGTGCAATTCTGATAGGGTGACACCAAGTTCAGATTTGAAAGAGTGCGCTGTTTGGACTTAACTTATTACAGGAGCTTGTTATGTCAGAAACTAATAAAGATTTCAATCAGACCTACGACGCTGAAGAAATGACAGAAGAAATTGAGAGCGGCGATCGTCCTGCTCCTAACGTTGATGTTTCAGCAGATTATGAGGCCTCTAAAGAACTTAGCGTCAGCAGCGTTGACCAGACTGGGGAAGGTGCTAAAGCTGCTGAAGCCGCTACTGCACCTCAATTTAAAGTTCCTGAAGCCGAAGAAACCAAGACTAGTACAGAACCTACAGGTGACCCGAGCGCATACAAGGATATGGCTGGAGAAGTGAATCCAGTTTCGGGCAGTACAGAGACGGGTGGTGATCCGGTCAAAAAGGCAATGGATCTCGGCACGCCTGGTCAGTCGTAGATCATTTTAGTGTCAGATCGGTGAACAGAGCTTAGCGATTAGAATTGCTGCTATGTGACTAAAGCTTGCTGATTTAGGAGTTTCCCAATCATAGGGAAAACGCTAAGCGCTGCCACAATCTGTGCAAGCTAGCGTTGCATAACTGCAACTTTATTATTTATGAAACTCTAGTCGCTAAGCCTCTTGTCGAACTATAGAATTTTAAGATGTAAGCAGAGGCCTTCTGCTGTTGAATTTCTACTTTTGCGCGGGTGCAGGGTTAAGCGTATCTCCATCCGATGGGTTCTGTATTAGTCGCTGCGAAATGGCTAATCCTATCAAAACCGAAGCTAGAAACACTAACACTCCAATCAGCGCCAAGGTTCGGTAAGTGCGCCGTTGATCTAGCCGGAGAGTGGGATATTTAAGTTTTGGAGGTAACACTGTTTCTTTAATCTGAGCCAAGTTATGGCGAGTTAGCGTTGTCGCTAGTTCATTGCCTAAATTTGCTCGCCGAATTTTCAGCGCCTCGGTTAGCGTGTCGTAAGCCTCTGTAATACGTTCTTGGCAAAACGAGAGCGTTCCCAATTGATGCATTGCCCACGCTTCGATCTGCTCATCACTTAGCGCCCAAGCCGCTTTCAAACTCCAGCGCAGTGCCTGTCGCCACGCTTCCCATTGGTTCCCTAAAATAAGCGCCGCTTCAATGGCAGAAACTAGTCTTAGCCCATCTCTCCACCGCCGTTGCTCCATCATCCAGTGAAGCGCATGCATCAAAACCCGATGTTCTTCTAAAATCACGTCATGCTGAGATTGATGGGCTTCTGCCCAAGGAACAAGATATGCGATCGCTCGCTCCATCCAAGGAGTGGCATTAAACTCGGTTTGCAACACATCGGCTAATCCATCGGTCAAAACATAGCGATCGTCGATGCATTGAATCAAATGCCGCTGCAAAAGCGACTGCAAACTCGGGTATGGATTAGGCGGCCCTACCATTGCCGCAATTTGTTCTGCTCTCAGCCCAGTTCCTCCCATTGCTGTTAACAGCGCAACAATCCAGCGTTGGGATTTCGGCAACGATGCTAAGCTCAAGCGCGTAAACGTGCGAATCGGCTCGTTGGTCTGAATGTACTGAAGCGTTTGCTCTAGAGACACTCGATCTTCTCGCACAAGAGCCGCCGCTTGCAGCAATCGCTGCGGATTTCCTTCGAGCAATTGCCAGAGCGATTTGATCGTGGTCTGTTCAAAAGGCCGTTGCTCTAGTGGAGCAACGGTGCGCCCGTGAGAGGCGACTTGTCCTAGCTCTCGTTCGAGCAACAGGCGGGTCTCTTCTAAGGTCAACCCTGACAGCTCGATTAGCGCAGGCGACCCCGAAGCAACCGTCGCCTCTGCTGTGCCAACTCGCCGTCTTGACGCAACAATAAGGGTGCAATTGGGCAGTGCAGCTTTAATCCGATTGATTTCAGGCTCGGTCAAGGTTGGCGAGTCAAGCGCGATAATGGCGTCACATGATCGCAGCGATCGCTCCATCTCGTGAATTGAACGCTGAACACCCGGAGGAGACATATAAAACGCCTCAAATAAGTGTTGAAACACCTCTGAAACGGTTAGCGGTTGACCGAAGTAAAATCGATTCGGCTGAGCCATTCCTTCGGAATTTGCACCTCTAGGGCTAACTTGCGGATGCAAAATTAGCTGTTGCAAAAAAGCTGATTTGCCAACTCCAGGTTGTCCACAAATCTCAAGGGTTCGATGCGTATGTAATGCCGATCGCGCCAGGTCTAATTCAGCTTGGCGTCCAATCAGATTAGGAGCGTCCGGCAACTGGCTAATCGGTGTAGGTCTTAGCATTGGAGCCGCCACTGGCGTCTCTGTAACCGTTAGTAAAACCCCGTGCTTTGACCCAACAGCTAAACAGTACTGACCGATTGCCACCTGTCCAATAATTTCATGCTCAAGCGCTGTCTCCAGGGAATCAGAAAACGTAGAGTGAAACATAAGACCGGCTTGATAGAGAATGAGGAAGCATCGCGATAGACTGTCAACAAAAATTAGACACAAGACCGCTTAGCTTATGCGGAGCAACCTGTCTTAATCTCTTTGTTTTGTTCGAGCACCCTTTAGCATAGCAAGCCGAATCCGAGGAAATAGTATATCGCGGATCAAACTCGGCTAGGTTCGGCGCTTTCTGCCTCTGTTGATCGATTGATTTCCGTGTCTCTTAGAGGTGGTTTAGACCGCAGCCGATCGAGGGTTTCAACAAAGCTCTCAACGTTCTCGAAGTCGCAATACACAGAGGCATAGCGAATATAAGCTATTTCACTGAGCGATCGCAGATGCTGCAACACCAAGTCGCTAATTTCGCGGCTCTCAATTTCGCGGTAAGTGCGCTGCTGCAACTCAGCCTCTACCGCACTCACCAGTGCTTCGACCTCAGCTTCTGGAACGTGGGTGCGATCGCAGGCTCGAATCACTTCTCGCAGCAGCTTTGAGCGATCAAACGATTGCCGTTCTCCGTTCTGATTAATCACGACAATCGGCGCAAACTCAATTCGCTCATAGGTCGTGAATCGATGGGTACACTTCAAACACTCCCGTCGCCGCCGGACACTTTGCCCACTCTCCGCCGATCGCGACTCCAAAACCCGATTTTCCAGATGATGACAAACAGGACAGCGCATAATTTCTGGTGACCAAAGAAATAGTAGCTCACGAATCCCTAAAGGTTTCTAGGGAGCAGTCTGAATCCCTTCTAAATCCTGGTGTGAATCTCTGTAAAGGCAATTGTAAAGGCAACAGCAGTCACAGTAGAGTCAGCAGCAGGGGTAAAACGCCCCCAAACTGGTTTGCGTCTTATAAGTCCCATCATACCGCTAGTGTGTTAAGTCTCAAAACTTTTTCTCTTCCGCTATCGGCAGCGTTGCTTTTTCATCGTGATTTTCGCTCCCATTAGAGGACATATATTCGGCAACGCCTTGCCAAATATGACTTTTCTCTGACGTGGATCTCCTGCTTAGTGCGATCTTGATCACAAAAATTCCTTCACACTCGTTAGAACTTGGCGGGCGATGGGCAACTTTACTAAAGAAGACGGAGACAGTCATTTCCCCCTAGATTGTGTCTTCCCATCAGCCCGTTGTCCCCTTGCTGATGCGCTACTTCTGCCAACGTTCTCTCAGCGCCAAATTGCCCGTTTTTTGTATTCCTCTTGCCGTCTTTCTGAGCAAGACTCCTTCAGCATCCCAACCATTAAGGCAACCCGTATAAATTCTATTATGAAGCAGCGATTCACGCCGTGTTCCCGGTGGGCGTTGGGGCTTGGTACGCTCTGCCTACGCCTGTTTCTTCTGTTAGTGCCCTCACAGCAGGAGTGTGACGCATGATATCTCCTGACGTTAAAAAGCAGAAACTCTTGGTCGTGGATGACGAGCCAGATAACCTTGACTTGCTCTACCGCACCTTTCATCGTGAGTTTCGAGTGCTAAAGGCAGAAAGCGGGCCAGTGGCGCTACGGCTATTAGAGCAAGAGCCAGATATCGCGGTGATCATCTCCGATCAGCGCATGCCGTTAATGAGCGGTACAGAGTTTTTGAGCCTCACCGCCGCTCAGTATCCCGATATTATTCGGATTATTTTGACGGGTTATACCGATGTAGAAGACTTGGTAGAAGCGATTAACTCCGGCAAAGTCTTCAAGTACGTTACGAAGCCGTGGGATGATGAAGAACTCAAACTGGTGGTGCGACAAGCCGCAGATACGCACAATGTTCTGAAAGCCAGAACTCAAGAGCTGCGACGCACCTTACGGCGAGAATCGCTGCTTAATGCTGTCACTGGCACAATTCGTAGTGCCTTGAGCTATGAGGAAATTTTGCAAACGATCGTTGAAAAAGTTGGCAGCACCTTAGAAGTGAGCCATGCGATCGTTCGGTCTGTAAAAGATGGTGAGTTTGACGCTCAAGACTTTAGATTTTCTGCTTCTGGAATAGAAGAACCGACCTCCTTTGTTCCTCCCATTTGGAAAACATCTCAGATTGAAGTCATTCAAGACAGCGAAAGCGATCTGCGAATGGAGCAGGATAGTCTTCAGCCGCTCTATCAGCAGACGGGCATTCGCTCTAGCCTGATTGTGCCGCTCGCCTTTCAATCTGAACTGATGGCAGTTCTGGCGCTTCATGTGTGTGGTGAACCGCGCCAATGGCAACAAGAAGAAGTAGAACTGATGGGCATGGTGGCGGATCAATCTGCCTTAGCGCTCTCTCAAGCTCGCGCTTATGAAAAAGTCCGGGCACTGGCAAAACGGGAAGCACTGATCAATACCATCACAACTGCGATCCGATCGAGTCTTGATCGGCAAAAGATTTTTTCTGCGATCACCCAACAACTCGGACAGGGCTTAGAAGTCGATGGCTGTGTTCTATCGCTGTGGACAGAAGACGATGAATTTGTTGAATGTGTCGGTTTGCATGATGGCAGTTGGCAATCACCACCGGAACAGTATGAATTACCTGAGTCAAGCATTCCCATTGCAGGTAATCCGGTTCTGCAACAGCTAATGGCGACGCAACAGCCAGTTGTTCTCAATAGTTTGGCGAACCACCCAGAAATGGATCATCTGGAGTTTCGCTCACCCACTTGTGCGCTGCTGGTCGTTCCGTTGATTGCAGACGGCAAAATTATTGGCAGCATCTCTTTGCGGCAAAATCACTATCCTCGCTATTGGCAAGCGGCGGAGATTCAGCTGGCTCAGTCGGTTGCGGCTCAAGCCGCGATCGCAGTGCAGCAGTCGCGCCTTTACGAAACCACGCGCAACCAAGCCGAGAAATTGATCGAACTCGACCGGCAAAAAACGGAGTTCTTTCAAAATATCTCCCACGAGTTCCGCACACCCCTGACGCTGATGGTCGGACCGCTTGAAGGGGCAGTGGCTCAGCAGCAAGGCTTATCCTTTGAGCAATCGACGATCGCGTTGCGAAATTCTCGTCGTCTGCTTCGATTGGTCAATCAACTTCTAGATCTACAGCGCCTCAATGCTGGAAGAATGCAGCCTAAGTTTCAAGCGTGCAACTTGACAGACTTTGTGGCTCAAATTGTCGAGACCTTCCGCGCCTATTGTGAGAAAAAGGGACTAACCCTCTCGACCGAGTTGAGCGACTGTCCGCCAATTTACCTAGATGCCGAAAAGTTTGATAAAGTCCTGTACAACTTGCTCTCCAACGCGATGAAGTTCACACCTGCGGGTAAGAGCATTACGGTGTCGTTGCAATCGGACGGCGAACAGTGCATTTTGCAGGTGCGCGATCGCGGTATTGGCATTCGCGACGATCAGCTTCCTTGCTTGTTTGAGCGATTTCGTCAAGCAGAAGGCTCGACTAACCGTAGCTTTGAGGGCACAGGCTTAGGACTTGCTTTGGTGAAAGAATTAGTCGAAATTCATGGCGGGCAGGTCGCAGTAGACTCTACCTACGGTGAGGGCACAACCTTTACAATTCGCCTGCAAACTGGCTCAGATCATTTGCCATCTGAGCAAATTCAAGACTCCTTAGCTGAAGTTCAAGCAGGTCGGGCTTCGATTGAGTTAGCAGACTTAGAGACCGAACTGCAAGACTTCGCAGATTCCTCAGATGTGCTCAACCCCGAATTAGTTGTGCCTCACAGTTCTGATCAGCCCAGAATTTTAGTCGTAGATGACAATCCTGATTTGCGTTCTTATGTGTCAGGCATTTTGCGACAGCAGGGCTACCTCGTTTGGACTGCTCGCAACGGCGGGGAGGGCTTTGAACATGCTCAAACACTGCGTCCATCGCTGATTGTCACCGATCTGATGATGCCTAAGGTATCCGGTCTCGACCTGATTCGGATGCTGCGAGAGCAAGACGATTTGAAAGGAATTCCGGTCGTGCTGCTGACGGCAAAAGCTGATGAAGATACTCGCATTGAAGGCGTTGAGCGAGGAGCGGATGCTTATCTATCCAAACCGTTCAACGATCGTGAACTGTTGGCAGAAGTGCGTAACTTACTGTCTCTCAAAGAAAATGAACAGCGCGTCTCTCGGCTCAATACCTATCTAACTGGCTCTGTTCTGAGTCGCTTTCTACCGCCTAGCCTGGTACATCGAGCCGCCAAAGGTGAGTTATCGCTTGATTTGCGCCCTGAACCGCGCATGATCACAGTGCTATTTAGCGATATTGTTGGCTTTACCCAACTCTCCAATACCCTGCGATCGCGCCGCGTGGCGGAGTTGCTCAATGAGTATCTCGCCTGCATGACGCGCACGATTTTCGAGAATGGCGGCACAGTGGACAAGTTCATGGGCGATGCGATTCTGGCCATCTTTGGTGCACCAGAAGAGTTGACGCCGAACGAACAGGTTAGACGCGCGATCGCGGCGGCGCGTCAAATGTATGCTGCTCTCGATGACCTCAATGCTCGATGGGAAGCTCAAGGCATTCACCGAGTCCAGTTCCGGTGCGGGATTCATCAAGGCACTGCTGTTGTAGGCATGTTTGGCGGCGAGGAGCGCTCTGACTATACGGCGATTGGTCCAAGCGTCAATATTGCTGCTCGGCTTCAAGAAGCGGCTCAACCGGGTGCAATCTTAGTCTCGGCGGCAGTGGCAGATTATCTTGACGAGGATATTATGACCAAAGAGAGCCCATTGAAGCTTAAAGGGGTCGATGAAACCGTTTTAACCTTCTCCGTCAATCCTCATGTACCAGCGCCAGCGATCGCTTAGGGAACAGAAACTCACCATCAGAGACTAGGATAGAAGGAATTCTGAAGGGGTTGATCTGGCATTCGATCTCTTCGAAGGCAAAATTCATTCTGCTGAGTCTCTGATTTCTTGAGGGCGTATGGCGCAGTTCCCGACTTACGATCGCGCAACCGATCGCCGCGATTCTCCGCTCTTCTGGCTGTTAGTGCTGGCAGGGTCGCTGGTTTTACACTTAGCCATGTTGTTACTTGGACGGTGGTACCTTACCCAAACATCTAGATCTCAAGTCGCAAGATCTTCAAAGGCGATTGAATTTGTAGAAATCGATCCGAACGCTTCCATCTCCAGATCATCAGCGATCGCACCGTCTAATACGGAAGCGAAGAGTTCTTCGTTGCCGCAAAATGCTCCTCCTCCAAGCGACACGGCTGAACCGTCTTCAACAGCGTCAATTCAAAGTTTCACCGCGTCCCCGCCACCGGTTCGCTCACGTCCAAGTCCGTCTCCTCAGCCTCTAGCGCCCGTCCCTCAACCCGCTCAACAGGGATCGCCAGAAACGCCTTCTAACAGATCGCAAACTCCTAACCCAGAACCAGGTCGAGAAGATCCCCGTCCGTCTCCCACGCCGTCTACTAGTCCCTCCACGCGACCCGCTCCGCCAAGTTCTGAAGGATCGCCAACCAATTCGCTTCCCAATCCGCAACCCCCCTCTCGTCCGTCTACTCCAGACTCACAGCCAGACGGAAGCTCGAATCCAGCCGCGCCTACTCCAGACCCACAATCTTCTAATCCTGCTACATCTACTCCAGACTCGCGCCCATCTGACCCTTCTACTCCAAAAGTGCCAGACGTAGCCGCTTCAGGAATCCCATTGCCTCCTGTAAATTCTTCAGGTCAGCAACCCCTGCCAACTGGCGCACAAACGTATCAAGGTGAGATCGTTGGTCAGCTCGAAATCCCAGCCTCGGCGCGACAAACGAGTGCAAAAAGCGCTGCCATAATCAGTTCGCTTCAGTCATTTGACATTGAGCCGAGTCAAATTGATGCTGCTCGTGATCTTCGGGGCGAGACTGTTTTGGAATTACTAGTCAACTTTTCAATTGATAACGAAACTGGGGAGTTTTTGCGGATTAATCAGATTCAAGACGATAGCCCCAGCTTATTGAGACGTCCTGAGCTTGATCGAAGTCGGCTCAAGGAAATTGCTAGAAACATACTTGAGGGAACAAAGTATAAGGTTGTTGTAGAGCCTGGGCCTAATGGCAATATTTCTCCTGAATCAGATTGGGAGATTTTGTTACGAATCAATATCACCCCTGCTTCTTAGGGTCACGCAATACCCCAGCGTTTTCGCCAGCTTGACGTTGATTCTGCGGTTGACGATCGCTGCTCTTGGACGTGTCGTTCTAAAATTTTTTCCGCCGAGTCGTTCAGCGTTGGATCGCGATAGGGAATCGCCGCACGAGTGTGCAAATGTTCCTGTTCCATCTGCGATAACGGTTGTAGGGCTATGTTATGGCTCAGTGCGCCCACCGTTCCCTGTGCCCAGTCGTGCCGCAGATGCGATCGCTCTAGAGGAATCGTGCCAATCTGAAACCCTGCTTCAATTAGAGCCGAGCGGACTGCCGCCGATCGCGAGTAGGTTGAAAGCAACCCAGTTGAGCTTAAACAGGCAGCAACAGCCTGAAAAAATTCGACCGTCCAAAGCTGCGGACATCGACGGGGAGAAAATGGATCAAAAAAGATTGCATCCGCCTGAAACGCTTTCTGGCGGACAGTTTGAATAGATTTTCGAGCATCTCCAATTAGCAATCGCGCCTCTAGATGCGATCGCACGCAGACATGATGCGTTGCCAGCGCCGTCAACACATTCTGAACAGTCGCCGACCACGGATGAAGTAACGCTGGAGCCACTGCGCTCTTGGGAACCGTTGCATCTAATTCCAACCCATAAAGCTCAACTTGACAGGTCGGATTCACTGTCCAAATCACCTCCAACGCCGCCGCCGTGTTATAACCCAAGCCATAGCAAACATCCAGCAGTTTAAGGCTGGATTGCGCTTTCTGAGCTAGCCGAGTCGCCTCAGCAAATTTCTTAAAGGCTTCGGCTTTTGCCCCTTGATGACTGTGAAACGCTTCACCAAATTCTTCGGAAAAGAAGGTGTAGGAGCCATCCTGCGTGAGTTGAGGAATCCAAAGCATTAGAAGAGATGAGGACTGCTTGTCGCGTTCCGATAGTGTGACGGAAGTCATGATGTCGTCATGAACAAAATACCAGATTGCTTCAATGTGACTTTTCAACGATTTAGAAAACGATAGGATCTTCCACGCGAGGCGCGACAGCGACTGCCGTAAAACAAAGTCCTGTTTCCTCAGTCATGGCGTTGAGAATGGAGAATCCTGACCGTTTGCCTATCTTGAATAATCAGCTTAGTAGAGCGATCGCAATTTTTTATAGGCTGAAAGGTACTGGAACTCTTGGTGTTTTGATTAAAGCAAAACAGTTTGGACAATTGAGCGCAATAACCCTTAATTTCTCAATCACAACAGCGAGGGATGTGGTCATCAGACTCACTGATTCGCCAGATTTCAAACCTGGCAGGAGAACAAGAAATCGGAACACTCATTCAACAGAAACGGTACAATCAGGGTTTGACGTTCCGGAGACCCCAATGCCTACCCTTGGTGTCAATATTGATCACATCGCCACCATTCGCCAAGCCCGCCGGACGGTGGAGCCTGATCCCGTTGCCGCTGCCGTTCTTGCCGAACTTGCCGGGGCTGATGGCATCACTGTTCACCTGCGCGAAGATCGGCGTCACATTCAAGATCGCGATGTGCGAATTTTGCGGCAAACTGTCCGCACTCACCTTAATTTGGAAATGGCAGCGACCGATGAAATGGTCGCGATCGCACTCGACATCCAGCCCGACTATGTCACTCTCGTTCCTGAAAATCGCGCTGAAGTCACGACAGAGGGCGGATTGGATGTAGCGGGAGCGCGCGATCGCATGGCTCATATTGTCAGTCAATTACAAGATGCAGACATTCCGGTGAGTCTGTTTATTGATGCGGATTCAAACCAAATTGAAGCATCCGCTGCCAGTGGAGCAAAATTCATCGAATTGCACACCGGACAGTACGCTGAGGCAAAGACTGAACGCGATCGCGAGAAAGAATTGCAGATTTTGAAAGAAGGATGCGATCGCGCCCTCCAAGCCGGATTACGCATCAACGCTGGACACGGACTCACGTATTGGAACGTTTACCCTGTTGCATGTCTCCCTGGCATGGAAGAATTGAATATTGGACATACGATCATCAGTCGTGCCGCACTAGTCGGGTTAGAACGCGCCGTGCGAGACATGAAACACGCCATTCAAGGAGACCTTTAAAGTGACAACTTACTACTACGTCTTAGCCAGCCAAAAATTCATGTTGGAAGAAGAGCCGACCTATGAAGTGCTGAAGGAACGGACGCGAAATTATGGAGAGCAAGAAAAAGAGATTGACTTCTGGCTGGTGAAGCAACCTGCCTTTCTAGAAGCACCAGAAATGGCACAAATCAAAGCCGAATGTCCGAAACCAGCCGCCGCTATTCTCTCGACCGATAAAACATTTATTACATGGCTCAAGCTACGGCTAGAATATGTCATCACTGGAGAATTCCAACCTTCGGACACCATTTCGCAGCCGTTGGCCTCTCTAGAAACTGTTTCTTAAGCCCCTTTTAAACTGTCATGAGTCAGCTTACCTGCCGAAGTATCACAAAGCGACTTGCAGCCACACGATTGGCTTTGCCAGGCTCCCGAGGAGCGCTAAGTATTTTTCTTGCGACTGCTGGAGTCTTCATGTCTGCTCGAAGCGGACTTGCTCAAGCCTATCCGACCTGTCAACCGCCGCGATCGGATGAGTACTTGGTACTTGTGGTGAGCCAATCTGCCGACGCTCAGGCAAAGGTGCGTAGCACGCTCTCCAACAACGCAGATTCCACGATTTGCAACTACTTTCAAGACACCGTGACGCGGGTCGGTGGGTTCCGCAGTGCAGAATCCGCCACCTCTTGGGCAAATTACTTTAGTGGAACTGTCGGTTTGTCTGCGTTTGTGGCTCGTCCTTCTACTGGAGCAATCAACGCTCAGCAACCGTGGGGCACACCGCCCAGTAGCTATTCAGGGGATTCCAGCGCTAATTCTACGTACAACCCACAACTCTTAGGAGGGGGTTATGCGGTGATTGTGCAGTATTACAATCGCCCGGAAGTGGCAGCACAGGTGAGCCAGACTTTGAATCGGCAGATCGGGCTTGCTTCTTACGGGCAACGACCTTTTCTGTTAGCGGCTCACACGACCGATCAGCGCATTGCGGATTCTATCGTGCGATCGCTGAGCGAGCGAGGCTTCAATGCTACGGTGGTCGATAGCCGTCAGGTCGTATTGCTCAAGCCATCTGTGAGCTTGTCAGGAATTGGGGGGAGCTAATCGACGAGTCGCGCGAGGAACGGCGGGAGATTAAAATTGTGCCGTCCTGGCTATGACAACCCCCAATTGGCTCTGCCAAGCTTCAAAGAACCGCGGCCCAACGACCGCTAAACCACCATTGTCCCGCAATCGAAATTGCTACTCCTAAGAGTGATCCGACGATTACTTGAAAAGGCGTGTGACCCAATAGTTCTTTCAGGCGATCTTCAGTAAATTGGTGTTCGCCCTGGAAAAACTCGTCAATAATCTGATTCAAAATGCGAGCTTGTTTGCCTGCCGCTTGGCGCACGCCTGCCGCATCGTACATTACGACAAAGGCGAGGATCGTTGCGATCGCAAACTCTGTACTCCCCCATCCATCCGTTAGCCCCACTCCGGTTGCTAAGGCCGTCACCAGTGCAGAATGGGAACTTGGCATTCCCCCCGTTTCTACCAGCACGCGGAAATTGATCTTGCGATGTCGAACCAATTCGACAATTAATTTTGCCGCTTGAGTGGAAAGGCACGCAACGAGGGCAATGAGCAGCACCTGATTATTGAGAATGTCGCCAAAGTCCTGCATAGAAGAGAAGAAAGGGATGAGGGATAAATACAGAGTGTGCTGGAGAAAATGCTGGAAGAGACTGAAATTACACGTTCATCCCTCATTCGCAATCTCTCCATCAGTTGGTTCGAGCCGTGATATAGTCTGCGATCGCCATTAGCGGATAGGCTTTTTCGCCGTAGGGAGACACGTCTGACTTTGCCTGTTCAACCAGCTTTTGGGCTTGTTTACACGACTCGTCCACGCCCCATAGCTTAGGATAAGTTGCTTTCTCAGCGCAGACATCTTTGCCCGCCGTTTTGCCCAGTTCTTCAGACGATGAGGTGATGTCCAACACGTCATCTACGATTTGAAAGGCAAGCCCAATCGCCTGTGAATAGCGGGATAATCGCTGCACATCCTCATCAGATGCACCTGCAACAATGGCACCGCTCACTACAGAGGTTTCCAATAGGGCCGCCGTTTTGTGGGTGTGAATGAAATTCAGGGTCTCTATCGTAACGTCTTTTGCTCCTTCGCAGTCGAGATCGACGACTTGACCACCAACAAGCCCCGCCGCACCGACTGCCCGGCCAAGACGAGCAATTACTTTCATTAATCGATCAGCAGGGACGTTGTGAGTTTCTTCAGCAATGTGTTCAAAGGCGTACGCCAAAAGCCCGTCTCCCGCCAAAATCGCAACGGCTTCGTTAAATACCTTGTGGTTCGTGAGTTTGCCGCGCCGATAATCGTCGTTATCCATAGCGGGCAGGTCATCGTGAATCAGAGACATGGTATGGATCATCTCCAGCGCACAGGCGGTGGGCATCGCCATCTCAATTGTGCCGCCTGCAAGTTCACAGGTGGCGAGACAAAGAATCGGGCGTAAGCGCTTTCCGCCTGCTAGGAGAGAATAACGCATCGACTCGTAAATCCGCTCAGGATAGATAACCGGGAGACTGCGATCGAGGGCCGCTTCAACAAGTTGCTGCCGTGCGGCTAAATATGCCTTCAGATCGAAGGATTTGGCTTTATTGGTTTGGGTCTCACCGGTTGCTATCATGCGGATTGCCTCTACGATTTTAAAGGGATGAAGAATGAGGGTGAATTGAAGAGGTTTAGCGTTAATTACGGCTTAAATTCAACGCTTGTCCCTGGGTGCGGAGCCTTGCCGCAGGTGTTCTTAAAATTTTTGCAAGTAACTCCATACAGTATTGTGCAACAGCATGGTCACAGTCATCGCACCAACTCCACCAGGAACAGGAGTGAGATAGCCTGCGATCGCTTGCACTGCACCAAAATCTACATCTCCAACGAGACGACTTTTGCCGGCTTCGTCAGTGATGCGGTTGATGCCTACATCTACCACAACGGCTCCCGGTTTTACCATGTCGGCGGTGATCAAATTTTGGCGACCGACAGCGGCAATTAGAATGTCGGCACTGCGGCACAGCGCGGCAAGATCGTGCGATCGCGAGTGCGCGATCGTCACGGTAGCATCGGCTTCTAAGAGCATCATCGCGATTGGTTTGCCGACTAAAATGCTTCGACCGACGACAACGGCTTGCTTGCCTTGCAGGTCAATGTTGTACTTTTCTAAAAGCCGCATCACGCCTGCTGGCGTACAGCTTCGTAACCCCGGTTCTCCGCGCATAAGACGACCGAGGTTCATTGGATGCAAGCCGTCTGCGTCTTTATCAGGATGGATCTGATTGAGCAATGCCACGCTATCGAGATGGTCGGGCAGGGGAAGCTGAACGAGAATGCCATCCACGCGATCATCACGGTTGAGAGTCTGAATCACTTGCTCTAGTTCTGCTTGCGTAGTGTCAGTAGGAAAGTGAGTGCCGAAGGACACAATTCCAACCGCTTCGCAAGCACGTTCTTTGTTGCGGACATAGGCGGCACTGGCTGGGTTGTCTCCCACCATCAAAACAGCCAACCCTGGAGCACGTCCGTGCTTAGCTTGCAAAGTTTTCACCTGTTCTGTTAGCTCCGCTTGCATTCGTAGAGCTAAGGCTTTTCCATCTAGTAATTGAGCAACAGAAGACATAAAGTGCGCGACTACAACAGCACAGCGAAAGATATCTCAGCAGAAAATGCTGAGAAACAATTGACACTAGAAAGACTTTTCTTACAATGAGTATGCAATAGTCCTAATGCCGTTTGCCCTTCGTTTGACAAACTTTTCTTAGTTTCGCAGATTCGGGCGATCTTATGGCAAAAAGACGATAGAAGCTTATCTTGACCCTCAATTTCCCTTACCCTAAATCAGCGATCATGCGTCTCCCTCCTTTGATCCTCCATCAGAGTCTCGGTTTACTCTGTTTCGCTAGTTTGATGAGTTGCACAGGTTCTACGGCTCCTGGAACGGTTTCGCCAGGAGAGCGAATGTTATCGGTGTTTGATCTTGGCAACATTACAAAAGTTCGTGATATTGGGAAAAATAAAAAACATTTTTCGGTACATGTGCGGGGTGTGGTTGGGGCGCAAGCTCCATTGATGGGTGGTGTTCGTGCCTATGAGTTAAAAGATGAGACGGGCAGCATCTGGATTGTCACGACAAATCAGATTCCGATGCAAGGCACGCCGATCGTGGTGAAGGGAACGGTTCGCTTGCAGCAAATTCAAGTCGGCGGACAAGATCAAAGTGCGGTGTATTTAGAACAGCGGAAGGTGGAAAGTAGCTCGTAATTGCAACCCCGACCCTTTGATCAAGAGGGCTTTTCTGTTCTGCTTTAGCGGTTGAATGGCATCTGTAGCGGGAATCCTGTTTATAGTTGCAAGCCATTTAGCGAGCAGATTGAGCTTGAATTTGGAAAAGCCTGTGAGCCTTTATAATCGCGTTAGCCGTCCAATTAGGGCAAATCTCGATGATATTAACCAAGCCAGCGATCCTCTTGCAGGCATAGAGAAGCTTTTGCTTGAAATGCAAGAAGCGTTGGTGCAAACTCGTCAAGCAGTGATTAACGAGATCGCTGACCAAAAGCCCGCTCAGCAACAATTCGAGCAGGCTATTGCAGAGGCAACAAAATGGCAGAGACGGGAGCGACTTGCTTCAGAAAAGGCAGCTTCAACACTGGCTCAACATGCTGCGCTGCAAAAGAAAAGGCACACCGATGCCGCTAAGCAACTGAAAGAGCAACTTAAATCGCAAGAGTTGACGATCGAGATATATAAGCGCCATCAAACTGCACTCGAATCCAAAATGTCCGAAGTAAAGCGTAGAAGAGATCAATAGCAACGTTGGCAATCGCCCCATAATTGCCCAATACTTTAAACGAGCCTACGAGCTTCGCAAGGCTAATTGCAATACGACATAATTATAGAGACTTGTCGGGAAACGAAAGATAAACGACTATTTACTTGTTTTATTTGACGACAAATCTAATTTCTGTCGGTTCCTGGCAACTTAACCCACCATGTCTTTCGATCCTTCATTTACTGATCGGTTGCGTCAGAGCCGCGATCGCTTATTCACTTATCTTGATCACTTCGCTCAAGCCACCATCTTAGTAGTGGGTGACTTAACGCTAGATGAATTTCTCACGGGACGGGTCGAACGAGTCTCGCGCGAGGCTCCAGTTCTAATCTTGCGTCATGAAGAAACGCAACAAGTTCCCGGCGGCGGAGCAAATTCGATCTACAACTTTGCAAAGTTAGGAGCAACCGTAAAAGCCGTTGGATTACTGGGAAAAGATTTACAAGGGCAAGCACTACAGCAACTGCTTGAAACCGTCGGTGTGAATACAGACGGAATTTTTCTTGATCCGGATCGTCCAACGGTAACGAAAACTCGAATTTCGGGTCATGCAAGGCAATCTGTGACTCAACAAATTGTTAGAGTCGATCGCAAATCCGATGCGCTGCCAAGCCCAGAGCTTCAGCAACAGTTAGCCCAATACATTTTTGAACAGATTCATGCTGTAGATGCGATCGTCTGCTCAGATTACGGCGACGGAACGCTAACTAAACCCGTGATCGAGGCAACACTGAAGCATTCTCGCACGATCATTGATTCTCAAAAACAGATGCCTCAATATCAGAAAGCGTTTATCTTCACCCCCAATTTACCAGAGGCAGAACTTGCGGTGGGCTATTCGATTACGGATGCTCAAACGCTATCTCAGGCAGGGCGCGATCTGCTGCGACTCACTCAAGCAGAACACCTTCTAATCACGCGCGGCGAACAGGGCATGACGCTGTTCGACCAAAAGGGAGCGCAGCAGCATATCCCCGCGTTTAATCGCACTAAGGTGTTTGATGTTACGGGAGCTGGGGACACCGTGGTAGCGGCGCTGACATTAGGGTTAAGCGCAGGAGCGACAGTGTGGGAAGCGGCAGTGTTGGGTAACTTGGCAGCAAGTATTGTTGTGCGGCAATTTGGCACGACAACGACAGATGCGATCGCCATCAAAACCGCCCTAGAAACCCTCTTAGCTGAACTGAGCGAGTCACTGTAAGAACTGCTGCCCCTACCCTGTTTCTATCCATAGCGAGAAGATAATTTATTGATTTTGCTTCAATCTGAAATTCTATTCGTTCTAGGGCGGCTTTCATGGAAACCTATGATGTGGTGATTATTGGCGCAGGGCACAATGGATTAGTTTGTGCAGCTTACTTACTCAAGGCGGGCTATCGCGTGTTGCTTTTAGAGAAGCGATCCGTTCCAGGGGGAGCCGCAACCACGGAAGAGGCGCTACCCGAAGACGCACCTGGGTTTAAGTTTAATCTTTGCGCCATTGATCATGAATTCATTCATCTAGGCCCAGTCATCGAGGAATTAGAACTGACTAAGTACGGGCTAGAGTATTTGTTCTGCGATCCTGTCGTTTTCTGTCCCCATCCTGATGGAAAGTATTTTCTAGGACATCGCTCGGTTGAAAAAACTTGTGCCGAGATTGCCCGCTACAGCTCCCGCGACGCAGAGCGCTATGCCCAGTTCACTCAGTATTGGCAGCAGGTGCTGAACGCGATGACCCCCATGTTCAATGCCCCGCCTAAATCAATCATTGACATTGCGGGCAACTATGACCTCAAGAAAATTCGAGATCTGGTTTCTGTGATGGGGTCGCCCATCAAGACCCTGGATCTGATTCGCACCATGCTCAACAGTGCAGAAGATGTCGTCAACGAGTGGTTTGATTCAGAATTTCTCAAAGCTCCGCTGGCACGACTGGCAGCCGAACTGGGTGCGCCACCCTCTCAAAAAATGCTAGGTATCGGCATGATTATGATGGCCATGCGGCACAATCCTGGTATGGCAAGACCCAAAGGGGGCACAGGGGCACTGGTGCAGGCATTGCTTAATCTGGTCAAGACATTAGGCGGCGTGATCTTAACCGATCAGCAGGTGAAACAAGTGCTGGTCGATGATGGTCGTGCGGTGGGTGTCCGTACCGCTAATGGTAAGGAGTACCGAGCGACCAAAGGCGTAATCTCAAATATCGATGCTCAGCGCGTGTTCTTGCACCTACTGAACCCCGCCGAGGTCGATGCTGCCGATCCGACATTGCGTGAGCATCTGGAGCGACGGATTGTCAACAACAATGAAACGATTCTCAAAATTGACTTGGCGATGTCAGAGCCACTGAAATTTGAGCAATACAATCATCGCGATGAATACTTAATTGGTTCAGTGCTAATTGCAGATTCGGTGCGGCACGTAGAGAAATCGCACGCTGATCCGAGTCAAGGCATCATCCCAGACGCCGATCCATCCATGTATGTTGTACAACCAACCATGCTTGATCCCTCAATGGCTCCAGACGGTAAACATACAGTTTGGATTGAGTTCTTTGCGCCCTACAAAATTGCTGGATTGGAAGGGACAGGCAAACATGGGACAGGGTGGACAGACGAGATCAAGAATCAGGTTGCCGATCGTTGCATTGACAAACTGGCTCAGTATGCGCCAAATGTTAAGCGGGCAACGATCGCGCGGCGGGTAGAGAGCCCGGCAGAATTGGGAGAGCGACTAGGGGCAGTCAATGGCAACTACTATCACATTGATATGACTTTAGATCAAATGATCTTTTTCCGTCCTCTACCGGAAATCGCCAACTACAAAACGCCGATCGAGGGGCTGTTTCTGACAGGGGCTGGAACCCATCCGGGCGGGTCAATTTCAGGGATGCCGGGACGCAACTGCGCACGTGTCTTTCTGCACACTCAAGAACCCGTCACACAGAAGTTGCGCGATGCTAAAGAATCAGCGCAGTCTACAATTTCTTCTCTGTTCCGTCGTTCCTAAAATGCTGGGATTTCTCAAAATGTTTGCGCCAGTGCAATTACCGTAAGGCACAGCTCCGCAAGAATCGCACTCAGCGTTATGATTCAGCTTGCTTAGATTCGTTTTGCAACCGCGCTAATTCCACGGTCAGCGTTTCTTCTAGCGTTTCAACCACCGTCTGTGGATCAACCGCTTGTTGCATCACCTCTGCCTCCGGATCGTAGCGATCGCTGACCTCCGGTAAATCTTGCCGGAGTTCCTCTACTAAGGCAATCACTTTTGCAATCTTCTGCTCGGATAAAAGGTTCAGTTGTAAGCTGAGCTGAGCGCGTTGTTCAGCCAAATACTCCTGCCGACTTTGCCGCACTAACACGCCAGCCGTCATTAGCAGCGAGACGATGCTAATAGTTTTGTCGAGTCCCTCAAACGGTGGGGGATCAAAGTGAGGAATGCCCCATGCAGCAGGCAAAAGATTGGGAAGCAGCCAAAGCGCGATCGCAGCCATCAGCCCGTATAAAAAAGCAGGACGCCCAAAAAATCCAGTGATGAGTTCAACTCTACGTTGATGAGGGGCAACATCTCGTTCTGCTTTGGTTTGCAGCGCAATAATGGTCTGGATGGTTTCACCAATTGGATCGGGGAGGGGAGCCGTTGGAAGAATGCTTCGCGGGGCAGCGCGGCGACCAAACATAGAGAAGCCTTTGCTAGTTGCCATGTTTAATTATAACGACCAAAAGGTACGCCCTTAAGGTAAGCCTCGATCGAGCTATGCCGCTAGAAGCTTAAGGCTGAACTTTACGATCGCTAGAGACAAGCTGCGAGGGACTTTAGATCGATCAGTTGACACTGCCGCAGCAAATTTTCACCGAGTACTTATCTGCCGGAAAAAGCCTTGATCTGATCAAAAATCGCCTACCACGACAAAGGCATCCCCAATTGTAGGAATGCCGAAAAGTTGAATCGCCGCCGTAGAATTTTCCTGATGACGTCAAGCTCTTCGCCGTCCTCCCGTCCGACGCGATCGGCTGAGGTCATACTCAAGCGCTGCACCAATGCCAAACAAAACAGCACTAAACACCCAAAATACTTCTAGCAATCCGCCACTTTGATAGTCAGGATAGCCCGGAAACAGGGGACTGGTCGCGTACTTCAGCCACATATCGGCGATGTAAAGCGAGAACGCTGCCGCCGCAATCATTCGCCACGACTGCGAGAATCGCCCGCCCCAGAAAGCAAGCAACAACGTCGTTGCAATAATAATGATAAACACATCGGCAATAACGTAGAAGTAATTGACAAAGGCTTTCAGAGGTTTGAGTCCGTCCTCGATCGCGCTCACCCATTCTGGTACAGGTTGTTTAAGCTCCTCTGCTTTAGAAGAAATCTTTGGAGCTACCACACCAGACGGACTCGGCAGCGGGCTGACTTGCGGCGCAGAACTTGAGCTAGGCGTGACGGATACTCTCGGAGAGGCTAGAGTGCTAGGTTTTGGTGACATCATAACAGGCTTTTGAGGCTTCACCGGAGCCGTTTGTGCCGAAACTGGAGCGATGCCAAATAGATCGGCTTGAGGAGCATTCTGAGCATTGCCCGCGATCGTAATCGAAGTTGCCAGCGCGATATTCACGGCGGCAATCCCAGCAACAATACCCCATTGCCACAGTTCCAAATTGAGGCGACGATCGGCGAATGCCATGATCATTCCCCAACCCAGACAAAGGTAAGTGAGAATATAAAAGAAATCGCCCGGAGAGACATCAGGTTCTTGGTTGAATCCGACTTCCCACACGGTAAACAAAATGCTGCCAAGCACATAGAACAGCATTCCTAACCCAATACCCAGCCAAACTCGACGACCACTCACAATTTGTGGACTCAGCCAATTTCTAAAACATAAGATAGCGGCTGAGGCAAACGCCGCAATTTCAAACACGGCGGTTCCCAAGAGGTACCAGCTTTCGCGGTCTTTGCCAGGATCAGCAACACTAAACAACAGAAAAAATAGCAGGGCTAAGACCGCCCAAATGATTTCTGCAAACACAATCGTTTGCACCGATGCAGATTTGGTCGCAGATTTTCCTAGTGAACTACTCATACGTTGATTTTCAATAGAACAAGGGGAATGGGTTTGGGTGAGTCCTAGCGTAAAAACAGCTATACCTTAAATATTTGTCACTACTGCCATAGCTTACCGACGGGTAATTGGTGCATCCAATTTACAAACTGAGTGCGATCGCTCGGTGATAAATCTTGCAGAGCTTCTAAAATGCGGGATACAAAAGGAGACTTCCCAAAATAGGATTTGCTGAGACGATGTAGCTCTTGCAGCAGCACACTCAAATGCTTATCTTGCCAAACAGGAGTTCGCTGACTGTTGAGCGGGTCAACCGTCAGCAGATGTTTGATTGCCTCTGGAGTCTCTGCTTCAGGAAATCGCCCTTTCGAGAAGACATCTGCCATTTCTTTCTGAAAGGTTGCCGCTTGCTTGGTGCCCATAAAATCTTCGATATCGATATACACCGCTTGCAGCATCAGCAGACAGGCTTGAGTAAATACGGTGGGTGGCACCCCTCCAACAACACCGCTAGGAGCTGCTTCGTTACCCAACTGATCGAGGCGAATTTTGCCCCAAACACTATAGCGTTCTGGTTCTTCTAATAAAACGCAGGCTTTCCCTTGGTTATCGGTTAGCTCACGCCAAAATGCCCTTGCCTCTTCCTCTTGGTTGGCTTGGAACACGCTGATAAGTCGAAAGGTCTGCCCCTGATAGGACAGAATCGGAACTTTTTGATCACGTTTAGGATGTTGAATGCTGGTGATTTCAACATCCTGCCGTTTCAGGATGAACATAAAACAGCTAGAGGAGGGGTATGGGATTGCGAGACACGATCCCCGTAAACAGTTGCCATTATGCCTGCGATCGTTAGAATTGACGCGGCAATTCAGTCATTGTCAGCAGCGTGTCATTGCACTCATGTTTCAGAACAAATGTCTCACACCTTTGAATTCCCTTTTTCTAGCGCTCGATTTACATACGCCTTATAAAATCCAAGCCATCTTGTAGATTGAGACTTATAGATTGAGAGATATTAAGTTTTCTATTTTCACCCTAAAAATTCTTCTCAAAGGGGGTTCTGTCATTGGTGTTCGGTCTACCCTGGTTCCCAATTCCCCCACAGCCGTCTATCATATTGAAATACATTTCCCCTTGGGTACTTAGCTCAGTGGATAGAGCAACCGCCTTCTAAGCGGTCGGTCACAGGTTCGAACCCTGTAGTACCCGTTAACGAGAGAAAACTGATTACAGAAAATCTAAGCTGAAAGAATCTTGAGTTTAGAGAAACCTTGACTTTAGTAGAAGTTCTGCGGTTTCGTGAGACACTGCTGATATTTTGAAAGAACGGATTGAGGCGAAGTCCATCACAATGAGTCATGGATGGGTCATGAATGAGTCATGGTGTCCTGAAGAGGAGGTTAGAATTCGTAGTTTGTAAGGGAGGAATTTGCGTTGTGGCACAAAGCAACGACATCGCCCGTCATAAAATTTGAGATGAGGAAAGCATGAACTTCTTTGATGTACCACACCTACAGCAAACGATCGAACACTTGGGGTTTTGGGGTGGTTTGTTGGTCATCTGGGGGATTATCTTTGCAGAGTCTGGGTTGCTGATAGGATTTTTCTTGCCGGGAGACAGCCTGCTGTTTATTGCTGGCTTCTTGGCATCGCTGGGAAAACTTGACCTCAACCTACTGATGTTTGGCAGCTTTGTCTGTGCTGTACTTGGCGATAACGTGGGGTACGCCACAGGTAGCCGCTTTGGACGACGACTCTTTAAAGAAGAAGACTCTTGGCTGTTTCATAAGAAGCACCTCGTCACGGCTCAACAGTTCTACGAAAAATATGGTGGACGGGCAGTCATCTTGGCACGATTTACGCCGATCATTCGGACATTTGCGCCAATTGTGGCAGGCATTGGCACCATGCACTACCGTACGTTCTTGCTCTACAACGTTGTAGGGGGGTTGCTCTGGACGTTTGGCGTTACGCTCCTCGGCTATTTTCTGGGACAAATTCTGCCCGCCGAGCAACTCGACAAGTACCTCTTACCGATTATCCTAATGATTATTGTTGTCTCGTTATTGCCATCTGTTTTTCACATCTACCAAGACCGAAAATCTAACCGACCTTGAAACATCGCTCTAGCTACTGGCAGATTCTTCCCTACGTGCGCCCTCAGTGGAAAACCATTGCACAAGCGATGGCCTGTACTCTGGTCTTTACGGCGACGTGGCCCATTTTGGCATGGCTGGCTCAGCAGATGTCTGAGTTGATTGCGGCAGGAAAAGTGAGTGGCGTAGCTCAGCTAGCAGGTTTCGCTGCACTGGTTTGGGGGAGCCAAAAGCTGGTTCAGTACGGGCAGGATACGCTAATGGCAAAGGCGGCGTTATCCATTGCGCTGCGACTGCGGCAACAGGCGTATGCCCATATTCAACAGTTGAGTCTGAGCTATTTTGAAACGGCGCAAACAGGAGATTTGGCGTATCGACTGACGGAGGATGTTGATCGCATCGGCGAAGTGATCAATAAGGTGTTTCATCAGTTTGTGCCAAACGTGCTGCGGTTGGTGATCATGCTGATCTACATGGTGATTCTCAACTGGCAGTTAACGCTTGCAACGCTAATTGTGGCTCCCCTAATGGCATTTCTGATTGCCTGGTTTGGTGAGAAACTGCGATCGCTCTCTTACCGGAGCCAAAATCGGGTTTCGGATCTGTCGGCACTGCTGATTGAGATGTTTAGCGGTATTCGGCTCGTTCAGGCGTTTGCGGCGGAAGACTACTCGATTGAGCGGTTTAATCATGCGGCGAGGCGTAATTGGCAAGCCAAATATGGAACCGAGCGGCTCAGAGCGATTCAATACCCCGTGGTGGGCTTTCTAGAAGCGTTGAGTATGCTGTCGCTGTTGATGGTCGGCGGAATTCAGATCGCTCAAGGCAACTTAACCGGAAGTGGCTTTATTAGCTACATCGTGGCAGTAGTAATTTTGTTTGAGCCGATCGCAACGGTGACCAATAACTACAACGAGTTTAAGCAGGGAGAAGCCTCGGTCGATCGAATATTTGAGTTGCTCAATTTAAAGCCCTCGATTGTCGAAAAGCCAAACGCCTTACCGCTGCCCTCTGTCAATGGCAAAGTGGAATTCGATCAGGTCAGCTTTGCCTATCAAGTCGGCAGACCTGTGCTGCAAGACTTAAATTTGCGGGTGCTTCCGGGAGAAATGGTGGCGCTGGTTGGAACTTCTGGAGCCGGAAAAACCACGCTCGTCAATTTGATTCCTCGCTTTTACGATCCGCAAGCAGGAGAAATTCGGGTAGACGGCATCGACATCCGAGATATTTCGCTCAAAAGTTTGCGACGGCAGATCGGAATTGTGCCGCAAGAAACGACCTTGTTTACGGGCACGATCGCGCAAAACATCGCGTTTGGACAGTCCAAATTCGACCTAGATGTGGTGAAGGAAGCCGCGAAGATTGCCAATGCTCATCAATTTATTAGTCAGTTCCCCGACGGGTATAACACTTGGGTAGGTGAGCGCGGCGTGAATTTGTCAGGCGGACAACGGCAACGACTGGCGATCGCACGAGCCGTCTTGCTCAATCCCCGCATTCTGATTCTCGATGAAGCTACGTCTGCACTCGATTCTGAGTCTGAGGCGTTGGTACAAGAAGCCCTAGAACGCATTATGGAGAGCCGAACAGTTTTCATTATTGCCCATCGATTGGCAACGGTACGACGGGTTGATCGGATTTTGGTATTAGAAAAAGGCCGGGTGGTCGAATCTGGCACGCATCAGGAACTGATTGCCGAAGGCGGGCGATACGCAGGGTTTTACGCTCAGCAGTTTAGTTGAATTAGAAATTCAGGTTGACCAGCGGATGTAATTCATTCGCCTACCTGAAGACATGCTTGACGAGGACTGTTATGTTGTGATTGGCAATGTAGGTTCTGTTTCTAATCCTGATATCGAAGTGATTACTATATTCTCTCAACTTGTAGTCTGAAGGCACAAACTTATTCATAAAAGATCTGACACAAATGCTAAATCGTTAAGTATTTCGTTCACTTTTGGGTTTTGTACAATTCTCATTAGTATCAACCTTTAGATTCTGCTGTTCTAGCGATTGAAAAGTCTATCTTTCTACCGATAGACTAAATCTGTATGAAGTGTACATAGACATATTGCGTTCTTCAAGCTGCTGCTTCCTCTCTTATGGATTAAACGCCACCAAGAGGTGCGGTAGATATTTCTCACGATTCGCCGTCGCTTAGAATGTGGCAAAGTCATTCTTTCCGAAGTTGCGTTTTGTGCTAATTGCGACACGGCATTTCTACATACAAATCATTTCTACACACAAATAGAGAATGATGGTGGAATTCATTTCTTGATGCGTGTTTTGTGTACCTAAAATGCAACAATAATAAGAGTTATTCCCATCCACGAAGCATTCTAGCCCTAGCTTAGTTAACTTTTTCTGCGAAGAGATAACTAAGTCAGAACTTACGCATTCTCCCTCCAAAATCCTCAAATTCGGAAGATTATCTCCTTTCTAAACTTGAGACTTGGAGGCAAATTTTTGATGAGCATACGTAATCCCTATGAATTAACGCTTTGCCTAAAGGATGAGGGGTGTTAAGACGGCTTTTAGGCACTGAATATGACCCATCAACTACGACTGCCACAGAAGTTAGAACAGAAGTTAGAGTGGCAGCCTATCACCTTCATCGATCTGACGACTCTACTTCTGGCGATTTTTGCCCTTTCCTCTGCTGCTATTTTTATTCGATTAAATGAAGAAAGTTTAGGACCGAATTCGACCATTTTTAATCGATTCTGGGTCGGAGCGATCGTACTGGGTGTGGGGCAAGTGATCACGATGCGCCGCCAACCGCCTGCTGTTGCACCACAACCCTTTACAGGGCAAACGTTACTTCTGCTGATCGCGATGTCCTGCACGTTTGTCGGGACACTACTCATGTGGGCTTGGTCGCTGACTCAGACTGGCGTGGCTAACTCCAACTTGTTTCATAACGTGACGCCTTTGTTTACTACGATCGGAGGCTGGCTATTTTTGAGACAACGGTTTGACAACCGTTTTTTAGTCGGGATGGCACTCGCACTTGGCGGAGCGGGCTTGATTGCAGCCCAAGATTGGCAAGTCTCTGGGGAACACTTTGTAGGCGATGCCGCCGCGATCGGGTCAGCCGTGCTGTCGGCAGCCAATCTGATGTTGGTCGAACACTTGCGAACCCGATTTTCTGCCTCAACTATTTTGCTGTGGTGTTCTGCGATCGGATCTGTTTTAACCTTGCCGATTGTATTGCTAACCGGAGAACCTGTGTTTCCCAACAGTGGGTCGGGTTGGATATGCGTGATCGCGATGAGTGTGATTTGTCAAGTCATTGGGCAAAGTCTTCAGGCCCACAACCTGAAGCGGTTTTCGGCAGGTTTTGTTGCTGTGTTTCTGCTGCTCGATCCGATTCTGACAGCCATTTTCGCCTGGATCATATTTGCCGAACAGATCAGCGTCGCCAGTGGGCTGGCGTTTGGCTTAGTTTTGATTGGGATCTATTTAGCAAAGTCTAGTCAAGGCATTGATAAAGAGCGCCAAGATGATGCTTTATTGAATCTGACATCTGAATTGGCTTCGCCAAGCCTGAAAGGATGAGCACGTTAGAACTAGCAGCACCAGCCCTAGACACCCAGTAAACCCTAGATGCCCAGTAAACGTTAAGCTTTATCTCATTTTCTCCAACGCATCTTTCATGCTCGGCGGCAACCGTCGCATCACCTTTCCATTCTGCAAATCCACTGCCACCAGCGTAATTCGACCCGTTAAAAACAGCAGTTCACCGTTGAGCGATTGAATCTGATAATCGCAGTGAATTCTGACGCCTTCCATATCCCCAATCCGAGTCTTAACAATTGCCTCCATTCCCATTCGCATCGGTTGGTGATAGCGAAGGGATGCCTCAACTACAGGGAGATTGCAGCCCGCAGCGACCAAATCGGCAAACTCAATTCCCAGCGATCGTAAACATTCAACACGAGCTTCTTCCATCCAGGTCAAATAGGTTCCATGCCAGACTATACCCGCATAGTCGGTATGGTGAGGATGGACTTTCACCAAATACTTAAACCAATCTTCTGCAACGACAGACAACGAAGGTTGGATAATGTTGGAAGTGGGGAGTTGAGATTGTTCTGTCACGTTCACGATCGTCCTACAAAAATCACGACTAGACCTGGCTATGAGTAACGGAAAGTGTAGTTTACAGGATTAATGTCGAGCTAGGTGTTTCCGTTTTGCTCTAGTCTAATTAAACCGAGGTAATGCGATGATAGAAAAAATTTTACTGGCTGATTCAGGAACCGGACACTCCGAAGAGATGTTAAAAGCGCTGATGGAGATTCCATCGATTCAGCGTGCATCGGTAACGGTACTGCATGTTGTTCCCGAACAGGTCACGTCTGAGGCGATGTCGCAGCGTTGGGAAGAAGGCGGAAAGCTATTAGGAAAAGCTGTTGAATCGCTCAAGCTTGACCCAAGCCGAGTGTCTGCCGTTCTCCGCCAGGGCGACCCGAAAGACGTTGTTCTCAAGGTTGCAGATGAAATCGATGCTAACTTAATCATCATGGGGTCGCGCGGTCTAAAGCGGCTCGTCTCGATTTTAGAAAATTCTGTTAGCCAGTATGTGTTTCAGTTGACCTCGCGCCCGATGCTGCTGGTAAAAGACGATATTTATGTTCGGAATCTAAGCCGGATTACCGTTGCGATCGACAGATCGGAAGCAGCAAAACAATGCCTCAATCTTGCTCTATTTCTATTGCGTGACATTCAGGGCGGACAACTCAATTTAGTTAACGTCAGTGCTGATCCAAAAGTGACAGCCGATAAAAAAGGTGCAGAGGCTGAAAAAGATCCAGTGTTTGCCAGCGCGATCGCAGACGCCAAACGTTTAGGCATCAACTATCGCTGCTTTGTGACAACAGGTAAAGCGGGAGAGGCAATTTGCCGAATGGCAGAGGAGGTTAAAACCGATCTGCTGATGCTTGGATCGCCCGATCGTCGTCCCTCGATCGCGAAAGGATTACCAGACCTCGATCGCTTGTTAGGTACGTCGCTATCTGACTATGTTCGAGTCTATGCAAACTGTCCAATTCTATTAACTAGAACAATAGGATAGGTCGTGCTTTGAGTTAATAATTCTCCATTAGCAGCGGATGAGTAACGGCTGTCAGAATATAGTGAATGAGTTGTTAATCTCATCCATTGGTTGCGAAGCATTGTAATGCATCCGCTACTCATCCGCTGCCATTCTGCCTGTTGTATCTGATACTAATGCGAGTAGTTTTGCCATAAACGAAGCGATGGTCAGATGTGTAGTCTAACCATCGCTTCGTTTATGGCAGTGTGATATTGATCAAGGATGAACTTTGAGAGGGAATAGTTTGTCCTTTACCTTTTTTAGAAACGTTGCTTATGATGCTCCAACGCTTAGACCCTTAGACCGCTCCCGGCCCTTTGCCGCGCTGATCGCCCTCGGTGGTTAGCTTCCCTTTTTCATCCTGATTAATTTCGCGGTACTCTTCAGCTCGTTCTGCTTCTGCTTCCGCTTCTGCTTGTTTTGCATCGCCCGGAACCTCGTAATACATCTCCGGCTCGATGGCGTAGTTGTTCACCAGTCCTTCCTTATCAACCGTATATCCATCGGTTGTACGTATGCTCTCATTGTCTGTCTGATCGTCCGTTGCCGCACCCGCTTCTCTCTCTTCAGTCGGAGTCGTCTTGAATTGATCGCCTTCTCGTTCCCTACGAGCCGCCGTCTCTGCTGGAACAATCCCGCGATCGTAATGGTCTTCTTGCACTCGGTCTGCTGAATCGGTAGCAGTTGTTTTAGCGTTGCTAGAATCTTGGCTCATAATTTTCCCACTTGTAATGAGTAGTTTACGTTCAAGCGAAACCGTAACAAAACTTATTCGGTTTCTGGTAGTGATTAAACAACAGTAAACACATAATAACTTCGCTCAGTAAGCCTTATGCTTATCAGGCTTAGTTCTATTAATCTATGTGTACTAAACAATTGTTGTTACATGTCTAAATGTATTAAATTTTTTATTCATGTAACTTTTATATGTCCTAACCTACCAGACATTTTGGCTCAGCCATGCCCCCCTTTGGGTAGAAATGCATTGAGGTAAAGTTAGCGGCGATCGCAATCTCACCTCATGCTTAAGTAGGAGTTTTATACCCGCGATCGCTTAAACACTTCCTTCTGTAGATTGATGTTTTAGGGAGCAAACCCCGCTACTTTTTTAATTATCAGAAGAGAAAACAGACTGTGCGGAATGAGTTAATTTCTCTCTGAGTTAATGCTCTTCTGATAAATCAGTAACTATCACTAAATTAAGTATCTAAAATCAAATCAATTAAGGAGTAATGTCATGAGCTTAGAAGAAAGAGCGAAGGCAGCAGCTAAAAACATTGAAGGCAAAGTGCAAGAAGCTGTAGGTGAGTTGACAGGCGATCCTAAAGATCAAATGGCAGGGAAAGCAAAGCAGGTAGAAGCGGCGGCTCGTCATGTCAAAGAGGATATCAAAGATGACTTTAAGCGTGACGTAGACCAGGTGTAATCTCTATGCTTCGTATCCGTGATTTGGTAGTGTTGTAGACCTGTTGACTAGCTTCGATGCCATGTTGTAAAGACGCAATTAATTGCGTCTTTACAACTGTGATAGGAGAGCGTTCAACCATAGATTTACAAACCGCTATTTTTAACTCTGCTCATGAACTCACTTATAGCCTTGCAGGGCAAATCGAAAGATGTGTGAATTCTGAGGGTTTTCGGTATTGCCGCAACTAGCGAAAAGCACAACTTCAGAAAGAGAAAAAATGGCTCTGCCAAGCTCCTGAGTGTCACTGCTCCAATTTCTGCTTTGTCTTAACCGCAACTTAACTCTCCAGCTAGATGCCTATTCACTGTCTCAAATCTCTTCTGTTCTTTACACCCACGCCCATTCATTAACTACTATCAACTGCGACCCCAAACCTGGTAGATTTGGCAAAGTATCAGCACATAAAATTGAGCAAGATGAAAGTTCTAGTGATTGGTGGTGATGGCTATTGCGGTTGGGCGACAGCCTTGTACTTGTCAAATCGAGGCTATGACGTCGGAATTTTGGATAGTCTAGTGCGGCGACATTGGGATAACGAGTTATGCATCGATACCTTAACGCCGATCGCGCCGATTCAACAACGCTTGAAGCGATGGAAAGATCTCACGGGTAAAACGATCGATCTTTTCATTGGTGACATCACGAACTACGAATTTCTCGATAAATCACTCAATCAGTTTGAGCCAGAGGCAGTTGTTCACTTTGGCGAACAGCGCTCCGCTCCCTTCTCCATGATCGATCGCGAGCATGCGGTGCTAACTCAGGTCAATAACGTTGTTGGAACGCTCAATTTGCTCTACATCATTAAAGAGCGTTTCCCCGACTGCCACTTGGTCAAGCTCGGTACAATGGGCGAATACGGCACACCCAATATTGACATCGAAGAAGGCTACATCACGATCGAACATAACGGGCGCAAGGACACACTGCCCTATCCAAAGCAGCCTGGAAGCATGTATCACCTCAGCAAGGTACATGATTCTCACAATATTCATTTCGCCTGCAAGATTTGGGGTCTACGTGCTACTGATCTTAACCAAGGCATCGTGTACGGGGTCTTGACTGAAGAAACGGGCATGGATGAATTGCTGATCAACCGCCTCGATTACGATGGCGTGTTCGGCACGGCATTAAACCGATTCTGCATTCAAGCAGCAGTAGGTCACCCGCTCACAGTTTATGGAACAGGTGGACAGACTCGCGGACTGTTGGACATTCGCGATACAGTGCGGTGCGTTGAGCTAGCGATCGCGACCCCTGCCAATCCGGGAGAATTCCGCGTCTTCAACCAATTCACCGAAATGTTTAGTGTGGGTGACCTAGCAAACATGGTGCAGAAAGCCGGATCAGCATTAGGTGTGAAAGTAGACGTTCAAAACGTGGACAATCCTCGCATTGAGAAAGAAGAACACTACTTCAACGCTAAAAACACCAATTTGCTAGATCTCGGACTTCAGCCCCACTTCCTGTCAGATTCACTGCTCGATTCGCTGCTTAACTTCGCGATGAAATACAAACATCGAGTCGATGAGTCTCACATTCTGCCCAAAGTAACGTGGAAGCGATAGCTCATGCCCCTTCGAGTTTTGATATTGCTGCTGACAACGGTTCTGCCTGGATTAGGAGCAATGGCGCTCAGCACTTTTTACTTATTTGCGGATTGGACGGCATTAGATAAAAGTCATCAAAACTATGAAAGGCTCATTATCGCAGGCGCGAGTATGCGAGAGTTATCTATTGCAGAATCAGCAGAAATGCGACACCGCCTCAACTGTTTTGCAGAAGGCGTAGGCGTTCTACTAGGGAGTGTGATTGTTGCAATTGGTGTGCATGGATGCACACTCCCTAAGCAGCAGTAACCGTTTTATTGTTCATCTCTTCATTTATGCGAATCGCTTTATTTACTGAGACGTTCCTTCCTAAAGTTGATGGCATCGTTACTCGATTGCGGCACACGATCGATCATCTGCAACGCCTAGGTGATGAAGTTTTAATTTTCTCGCCAGATGGAGGGCTAACCGAATACAAAGGCGCAAGGATTTATGGCGTATCTGGATTTCCGTTACCATTGTATCCAGAATTGAAAATGTCGTTGCCGCGCCCTGCGATCGGGTACGAATTATCGGACTTTAAACCTGACATCATTCACATTGTGAATCCTGCTGTCCTTGGATTAGCAGGATTGTTTTATAGCAAGACTCTAGATATTCCATTAATTGCGTCTTATCACACTCATCTGCCCGAATATCTTCAGCATTACGGCTTGGGTCTGTTAGAAGGAGTCCTGTGGGAACTCTTAAAAGCTGGACACAATCAGGCAGAGATCAATTTGTGTACGTCTACTGCCATGCTGCAAGCCCTCACAGAACACGGCATCGAGCGGGTAAACCTGTGGCAACGTGGAGTCGATACCGAAACTTTTCAGCCTCATCTCGCCAGTTTGGAGATGCGAAACCGCTTAAGCCAAGGGCGTCCTGAAGCGCCATTGTTGCTTTATGTGGGTCGGCTCTCCGCCGAGAAAGAAATCGATCGCATCAAACCCATTCTGGACGCGATTCCTAACGCTCGCTTAGCCTTGGTAGGAGATGGACCGAACCGCCAAGCTTTAGAAAAGCATTTTGCAGACACGCCTACAAATTTTGTCGGCTATCTTGAAGGGCAAGAATTAGCGTCTGCGTTTGCCTCTGCCGATGCTTTTGTGTTTCCGTCTCGAACCGAAACACTAGGATTAGTGTTGCTCGAAGCGATGGCCGCCGGATGCCCAGTTGTAGCAGCGCGATCGGGGGGAATTCCCGACATTGTAGAAGATGGGGTCAACGGCTTTTTGTTTGATCCAAAAGACGAGGGAGGCGCGATCGCGGCAACTCAATATCTGCTCTCTCAACAAGAAGAGCGAGAAACGCTGCGGCGTAATGCTAGACAAGAAGCGGAGCGCTGGAACTGGTCAGCCGCCACTAAGCAATTGCAGCAGTACTATCAACGTGTTGCTGCAAAACGCCCGCTTTCTTCAGTGGTCTGAGGTGAGGGCTGAAGAAAGTAAAAAATTCTGGAAGAGTCAGCGATCGCGCGTTTTCTTCCAGAATTCATTAAGCAGATTCAACCATGCTGATTCAGTTAATTCGCTGTCCCTGACTAAGAATTTTCCGAATTAGGATTGCTACTGCCGATGCCTAACTGCTTTCGGCTCTTTTTAAGCTGCTTCCAGAGCGAGCGAATCTCTCGATAAGATTCTTCTGGCGTCAATTTTCCGCCAGTTTCTAGACAAGAAATATAGCTCACGCGCTGAGAAAACTCCTGCAAATTAGCATTAAAAACTAAGTTCTCAGGCTTCACCGCGCCACGGTAACGACTGCGAGGGTACAAAAAGTTATATTGGTCTGGCATCTTTATCTCCTCATCTAAAAGTTGTTTCTGTTTCAGCGAGGGAAGAAGCGGGAATGCTATTCGGCTGAAACTGAGTAGATAGGAACAACTTAAGTATTCCCAGAATACGGTAGTAATTGAAAGGGTCTTTTAGTTTAACTTAACCTTAATCGAATGTTAACCTGATTAGGCAGAAATATAATGTGCCTAAAGTAGCTACCTTAAGCGAAAGTAGGCGATGCGACGCCCTAGCGGTATCTAGTACAGGCGCTCCTTTAGAGCTTGCAAAGTGGTCTTTTAAAGTTATGCTCTGCGTCGATCGCAACTGATTCAATTTGTCAACTGCTCCTAACAAATTGAAATTGCTGTACTCATCTCCTCACCCTACTGCGGTAACTCTCGAACCGCCGCGACGGCTTCTCGTCGCAGTCGTTCAGCAATCCGAAAAAGTTCGCGCCCCGTATGGATATGGCGATCGTCGTAGTTTAGCGTAAAGTACTCTAGCTCATAAATTCCGTCATTCACTTGGTTTATACAGTGATACAGGTTGGCAGCAGCGGCAGCAGCACTTGGCGGATTGGGTAGTGCTTGAAAGCTTTGCTGTCCTTTGTCGATCAGGGCTTTACAGTCCTCTAGGTACGATTGAAACGCTTCCATCAATTCATCATCAAAGGGGTCAGCCGCAAGCTGATCGAGTTGGGATTTGAGCGGACGCAAGATCTGGTTTAGGATGCGATTGACGGGTGTGTAGACCCGCTTGAGCCACAGCTTAAGCTGATGATCTGCATTTTGTTCTGCCTCTCGTTGCTGACGATAGCGCTCTTGCGCCGCTTCTGTTCGTTGGCGACGTTCCTCTACAGCATCGACGGAAAATCCAACCGCTTCGAGCTGTTCGCTGAGTTGCAGGTGCTGATCGTACTGTCTACGATTTTGCGGATCACCTAAAATTTCGTAGGCAGCATTAATTCGGGAAATCTTGTCGTGGTTAGCGGTTTCAGCGTTAGTATCGGGATGGAATCGTTTTGCTAAGCGCCGATAGGCTTGTTTGATTTCAGCTTGGGATGCGGTTGGCTGAAGATCTAGGGTTTGGTAGTGAGTTGAAGAAATCGACATACCGCTATTTTAAAAGAAGAAAGACAGGAAGACCAAGGCTCAGTGAACCTTTTGCTTCCTTTTCTTTCTCCTATTCACATAGCAAATTTAGATCGCTCTAGCCGTCTAACATCGCGGCGGGTATCGCCATCTCTAAATCTTGAAACAGGGCAGTACTGAGATAGCGCTCGCCAAAGCTGGGTTGGATCATCACAATTAGCTTACCCGCATTTTCTGGACGTTTTCCCACTTCTAAAGCCGCTTTTAGGGCAGCACCACTAGAGATACCGGAGAGCAACCCTTCTTCCCGCGCGAGGCGGCGTCCATATGCGATCGCATCATCATCGCTCACAGAAATCACTTCATCAATCAAGTTGACATTTAGCACAGGCGGAATAAAGCCAGCTCCAATCCCTTGAATTTTGTGAGGCCCCGGACGCCCGCCTGAGAGAACTGGGCTGTTGGTCGGCTCAACCGCAATGGCCTTAAAGCTCGGCTTTCGCTGCTTAATGACTTCTGCGACACCTGTAATCGTGCCGCCCGTGCCGATTCCTGCTACTACGAAATCAACTTCCCCATCGGTGTCTTGCCAGATTTCTTCTGCGGTGGTTTCCCGATGAATTTGAGGATTCGCAGGATTGCGAAACTGTTGCAGCATGTAGGCATGAGGCGTCGTATCGACAATGCGTTGCGCTTGTTGAATGCAGCCCGCCATGCCTTCGATTCCTGGCGTTAGGACGAGTTCGGCCCCGTAAGCACGCAGCATCGATCGACGCTCAGAACTCATGGTTTCTGGCATAGTCAAGACTAGGCGGTAGCCTTTTGCAGCCGATGCCATCGCCAAGGCAATCCCCGTATTTCCAGAGGTTGGCTCGACTAAAACTGTCTTTCCAGGGGTAATCAAGCCTTCCCGCTCTGCGGCGTTGATCATGCTGATGCCAATCCGATCTTTCACTGACGCAGAAGGATTCATGCCTTCCAGTTTGGCGACGATGCGAGCAACGCAACCTGACGCTTGAGGAATTCGATTTAGCTGAACGAGCGGCGTGTGACCGATGAGTTCCGTAACGTTTTGAGCAATATGCATGGCTTTAATGAAGGTAAAACAGCGTCTAAGAAAAAACAATGTAGATGTAATACGGTTAGATGTAATACGGTTAGATGTAATACATCAGGTCAAGCTGTTGTCGGGCATCGCGGCGATCGCACAAATCTTGAAGCGTGTAGTTCTGTAAAATTGTCTTTGCAGCTTGATCGGCTTCTTGCCAAACCTCGGCAATGATACCGCCCTCAAGTGTTTTTGTGAATTTTGCTGCATCTTCCTGCTCCTTCGCTTGAGCATCAAAGCCTTCTAAACAGGCGACAATTTCAAGAAGTGTAATTTTCCGAGGTTCGCGGGCGAGCAGATAGCCACCCTTTGCGCCGCGCTGCGATCGCACTATCCCTCCTCGCCGCAAGGTCGCTAGCAGTTGTTCTAAGTAGCGATCGGGAATGTGCTGTTGAGCAGAAATTTGTCGAATTTGGAGTGGCTCTTTACTAGTGTAAACATCGGCAAGTTCTAGAAGCGCGAGGAGCGCATATTCACTTTTACAAGACAGTTCCACGGGCACAGTAGGTTGGGGATCAATCAAGGACGAGCTTCTTCTAGTATACTCCGGTTTTCCACTAGGGTTTTGTAGGTTTCTAAAGAATTGACGGAGAAGCTCTCGCAAATAGCCACGTCTGGTGTTCTCCTGGGTCGTAGCATAATTGTAGAGTACTAGCAGTCTGGCTGAGCAGAATGACAAGCAAGGTAAAGAGCTAGAGCAGGATGACTTTAATACAAAGCGAAGTTCCAGAAGGGTTGGTAAAGTCTGGAGATTGCACTATCGCAATATTTTCAACGGGATAAGATTCTGAAACATCCTGCCTCACAAAAAACGCCCCGCGTTAGGCGAGGCGTCTATCAACCAAAACTCAATCAGACAACCGAAATTCAATCAGGGACTTTAGAACGTAAAGGTCGTGCGGATCGTTCCGACATATACCGTATCGTTGGCGTTGTTGTGTTCAGGATTGAAGATCACAATAATGCCAGGCGTGATGGAGATCTTGTCGCTAAACTGGAAGCGGTATAGACCTTCTAGATGCAGCGAAGAATCTTGATCTTCTCGGCGAACCCCATTCGCGCCTACAAAGTCGTTATCAGTAACTTTGGGAGGCATACCAACAATGATGCCTGCCATGTTGCCTTTTTTGCCTAAATCTGGGAAGGCCAACGTGACTGCCCAGTTCAGAATATCAGCATCTGCATCTGCTCCGGTTTGACGGTGAGCCTTGGTTAAACCACCCCAACCAGACAACACAAACTTAGGCGTGATGCGGATAGACCCTTCTACCCCAAAGTGGTCTGCCGATGTTGCAGCACCGTTAAATGGATTGTTCGCAAAAGCGCTACCGGTCGCAGCCGACGTGGTCACGTTTGTCGCACCCGCTCCGCCCAGAGGACCGCGATCGTAAGAGCGTACATAGGTGAAGCCTAAATCAATATTTCTGCTAGGCTTGAACGCCAACTGCGCGAGCGCTGCATTGGAACCGTTCAAGAAACCTTGCGCGGCACCCGGAGCCGACGCTTCATCGGACAAGTAGCCCAGAGACACCGTAAAGGCTTGGTTCAACGGTAAGGTCAGTGTTGCACCTGCGCCGCTACCACTGGGGCTCGCCCCTTGGCGATAGATTGGGTTAAACCGACCAAAGCGAGAGATCGCTCCTTGAGCATCGCTGGCGAATAATGGGTTAAAGTTCGGAACGTTGTTGTAGAATTCGCCCCCCACCGCATCAATCGTCAGATTACCGGCTCCGACCGGAAAGCGGTAGTACAGCTTGTCCAGTCTGAAGCTGTTGTTGGCAGGAGTGCCCGAAGGCTGCGATCCTTCATAGGACAAACGAGCCATATTGGTTCCCGTTGCTCCAGCAAAGTTCGGAATATTACGGCCCTGCAGGCGGGTAAATAACGTGTCTTTTCCGGTAAAGCTCGTTCTTAAGCCGACGCGGACGCGATCGCTAAATACTGTATTTTCATCAACGCGACCTGCTGACCCAGCAACTGCCCCAGAAGGCACGGCTCTATCTCCTCCCAAAGCTCCAGCAATGCCGAAAATGGCTTCACCCTGAAGTTTGGTTGTGGTCGAGAACTGCTGCTTCTCTAAGGTCGTGGTGCGAGCTTCTACTGCGTCTACCCGTCCCCGCAAGGTGGCCAGTTCAGCCGCAAATTCTTCTTGCAGCTTTTGAAGCGTGGCTAAATCTTCTTTTTTAACCAGATCTGCGGTTGAGGCTGCAATGAGTTCGTTGACGCGATCGAGGCAGGCATTGAGACCTGCGGCAAATTCATATCGAGTCGTGGCGCGATTGCCGCGGAAGGTGCGGTCAGGATAACCTGCAATACAGCCGTAACGCTCAACGAGCGATTGCAGCGCTTGAAATGCCCAATCCGTAGGGCGAACATCAGAAAGTTGCGAAACCGAAGTGACTTGATCGACGGCATTCGCATCTTCTGTACTACCATCTGCATTACCATAAGTCTCAATTTGGTCTAGAGAAACTGGGGTCTGCGCTTGGGTAGACACATCAGCCGCTTGAGCCATGCCCGCACCAACGGTAGCAGAGACCGCGATCGCAGCACCCAAAAGTGCAGGACTAGTCAGCAATGACTTCCACAAATGATTCGACATGTTTGCTTTTCCTTTCACACCATTAATAAACCGAGTCGGCTTGTACAAGACTGCAATGCTTGCAAAAGCCAGTACCTGCGTTGCCCTTTCTAAACTGCACACTTATTCAATCTGAAGCTGCATATTTAGCTCGCTCAAAAGTATATCCTAAGCAAGGTATATCCTAAGCAAGTTCGTGTTAGAGAGGAATTTTTCTAACTTGAGGCAGATGTGAGTATACAGAAGTTCCACCAAAAGTGTTGTTTCCTCGAATACAAATGGCGACTGAAAAGCTCCATTTCAAGGCATGAGCTTCGATGGGCGGAGGCGAAAATTTTAGCCCACGGTAGATGTAATTAAAACTAGGGATATCGCTACGATTTAGGGAACAGTGCCCACCTAGACATGAAGAGTTATGCGATTCGTAACTGATCCAGCAACCGCCATCAAAATTCAGAAGATGCAAGAGCGAGTCTGCTGGGGGTCGCCAGAGATTCAAACGCGCGGCATTGATCAAACGCGCTTGATGCTGGCAGATGAGCAGAATGATGCGCCAGAATTTTCGTTTTTAGTAATTGGCGATAGTGGCTCTGGCAAACATCAAGGAAACAACCCACAGCGACGAATTGCTGAACAGATGTTGACTCAGTGGGATGAGTGCCGCTTTATTTTACATACGGGAGATGTGATCTATTTAGTCGGTTCGAGCGAATTCTATCCGCCAAACTTTATCGAGCCATACCGAGAATTTCTGGTAGGCGGGGAGCATTACAAGCGGCTGAGTTATGAGCAGATGGTGTTTAAGTTGCCGTTTCTGCCTGTGCCAGGAAACCACGACTACTATGATTTGCCTGTGTTCTTGGGCGCGATCGCACAGTTGACCTACCCGCTTCGTCGCTTGCTGCAATCGCGGCTGGAGTTCGATTTGGGTTGGCACGGCTCAGGGCAGGGCAAAGCTTACACTCAAGCCTTTATCGATCCGTTGTGGATGGTCGAGATGAAAGGGCAGTTGGGACAACATCTCGATCAGTATTACAACGCCAAAACGTCTACCGGACGATGTTTGCAGTACGAGCCGGGGCACTTTACCCGCGTGCCAAACCGCTACTATAGTTTCTGCTACGGCGGCGTTGATTTTTTTGCGCTCGATTCCAACACGTTTAATGAACCTGCTCCATTGCCGTCCGATTCGGCAGGAGACGAGTATCGGCAGGTGCTACAAACTCGCCGTCGTAAAGTAGAAGCTGAAATGCAAGCATTGGTGACTCAGATTGAGACGCTTAGCCCAACTCAGCAAGAGGAGGCAGATCAAATTGACGATATGCGGGTTAAGTTGCAGCAGCTTGAAGAAGTGCAGATTGACATTGATAAACAATTAACTGCCGACCAAGCGATCGTGATTGACACCGAGCAATTGAACTGGTTGCGCGATCGCTTAATTGATTCTTGGCGCGATCCGGAAGTTCGAGGGCGCGTTTTGTTTTTCCACCATCCGCCCTATGTGACAGAAGCGACAAAGTGGCATCAGGCACAAACGTTAGCGGTGCGGTTACGGCTGCGACAAGTGTTAGATGAAGTAAAAGCCGCCGTGGGAGACATTGCGAACGATCAGCCGATTGTCAATTTGGTGCTTAATGGTCACGCGCATTGTTTTGAGCATCTGAGAACGGTTGACACCGGGGCGGGTGATGCGAATGTCAACTGGATTGTCTGTGGCGGCAGTGGCTACAGTTTGCGACGGCAGCGGATGGAAGGCGATGTGTTGAGTGAGCGGTTTCGCGTGTCTAGCGACGAAACCACCGTTGCGAAGTCTCATTTATTTGTGGGGCGTGAAGGACAGGGTTCGCGGAAACGCCGTCCCTACTCGTTTGTCCGCATTGATGTGCAAGCAGGAAATCCAGTCAAGTTTGTGGTGCGCCCGTTTGTGTCGGAATGGTATCGAGGGGAGTGGAATGATCGCGCCTTGACGCCGTTTACGATTTAACAAATGTTCGTTGTACAACCAAGTGGTGTTTCGGAGCACGAGATCGTAACTCAGTTCCCAACTTGGGAATAAAGGAGCGTGCGATCGTAACTCAGTTCCCAAGTTGGGAATGAAAGATCATGCGATCGTAATTGAGTTCCTAAGTTGGGAACGAAGGATCACGCGATCGTAACTCAGCTTTCAAAACCGCAAAGACGCTGCATCACATTAGTTCTTTACCTTTCACTTTCTTTACTTCTTATTGAAGACGTTAGCTCTATTCACAATCATTAGGCTGAGAGCAGCTTTCATTGTGGAGAATGGGTCATATGACCTTGCAAGGCATACTTCTGGACGTAGACGGGACATTGATTCTTAGTAATGATGCCCATGCGAACGCGTGGGTTGAGGCATTCGGGGCATTTGGGTATTCGATCGCATATGACCAAGTGCGACCGTTAATTGGCATGGGCGGCGATCAAATTCTTCCAATGCTGGTTCCGGGGTTATCTGATGAAGAAGGCGATGGCAAGAAGATTAGCGCTCATCGTAAAGCCATCATTGTCGAACGGGTCGGAGCGATGTTATCGCCCACGAAAGGAGCAAGACAACTGGTAGAAAAACTCCAGCAAGATGACTATTCAATCGTCGTTGCCAGTTCAGCAACGCAAGCAGAACTCGATATTCTGCTAGAAGCGGCTGATGTCAAAGATCTGTTGAATGATATGCCGACGACTTCAAGCGATGATGCCGAGGCTTCAAAACCCGCTCCTGATTTGGTCAACGCGGCTCTCAAGCGAGGCGGCTTTGAACCCAATCAGGTTGTCATGCTCGGAGATTCACCCTATGATGTGGCAGCAGCAAACACCGCAGGCGTCGAAGTGATCATGTTCCGCTGCGGCGGATTCAATGACAGTGAATTAGAAGGCGCGATCGCAATCTACGATGATCCAGCCGACTTACTCGCCCACTACGATCGCTCTCCATTGGGAACAAAAACACTGAAGTTAGTGGAGCAATAGCACAATGGCTCATCCTTTTCATAATGAGGAAACATTAGCGGACGCCGTCGCGGAACTCGCGGAGGATGCGCTAAAGCAGGGGTTAATTCCGAGCTATGTTGTCCATCATTTTCGGGACTATAGAGATTTTTATATTCCCAATGAGAAGGAATCTCAGAGATTGAGTGCTGAGGAAGCGTATCTGAAGCTGAAGCGATTGGTAGACGGAAAGAGCTAAACGATGGTGCAGCTTATTTGTCGCTGAAATCTTGAGGGGCGGCTGGCGAGTTTAACAGAATTGTTCTGCCCTGCCTTAAGATTTTGCAGTAAGAAACTAGAATTTTCGCCGCGATCGCGCTTCTTAAGCTGAGGCAGCAAGGTCTAGACCGAAGTTAAGTGCTCTTACGGACAGAGGAATTATCTAGCCCGGGCACAATATTCGTGGATGAGGTGAGTGATCACCCCATACGTATTGACTACCCAGGAAATCTGTGATGAGCTTCTTATCGTATTGGGCTTCAATCGCCTGCAAGGGAGGGCTAACTCTTGCTGGCATTATTGGCTTCGCTGCCTTTGCAAGTTCCCCCGCGGGGGCTGAAAACGCTTCGATTCAGGGTGCTGCCACTCGCGCCACTCCGGGGGGCTACTCCTCCTCAACAGCGGGTCAAATGATTGCTCCCGATAGTACCTATTTCAAAGGTCCTTTAGAAATCACACCTACATTTACAACTCCTGTGGGCGGTGGAACCTCAATTCCCACAAGCCTACGGGTGAGTGCGGTAAATGGAGTGCAACCCGGTGGTGCTGGTTATTATGACCCTCAAACCTTGAGCGCCATGCTGACCAGTCCTGCACTAATGAGTGATCCTCAACTGAAGGAGCAAGCCTATGCTGCTCTCGATGCGGCATACCCTAATTGGGGGGGAGTCGGGCAGGGTCTGGGAATGTATCTTCGCACGGACTCATACTGGGGTAATATCAACCTGAATCTAGTTTTGCAGTGGAATCCTTGGCTATTGCCAGCTATCATATCGCGTGTTTCTCCTCCTGACATCAAGAAGACTGTCATCACCAAACTCAACACCATTGATATCAACACTCAACAAGGACGCGATGCGTACTCTGCCATTGTTAAAGCAGCATCGGGAGCAAATGGTTTAGAGTAACCTGCCGTTTCTAGAAAGATTGTGGAGATCGATTTCGAGAGGTGCAGCAATTGTGCCTCTCGATTTTTTATTTTGGGGATTCGACCGTTAGCGTTTGATTGAAGCACCTAAGGGACTTGCTAAGAAATAGTATCCCGCTTCGGATCTCGGGACTGCGCTTCACATTCAGCCCGTCCAGCGCGACTTTCGCTATGGATGGGAAGGGCTAAATAGTCGTACAGGTTGTTTTGGTTTCTAAATCTTGATCTTGAGAGGTGCGGCTTGAACATTTAGTGGGATTCCTTTGCCTCTCCCAGTTTGTTTGCAACAGAATTAAGGCTTTCGCAACGATCGCGCTGTTTGCGTTAAGGCGTCAAGAGTTAGATATAAGTTAAGTGACGTTGCGGAAGAGTAATTATCTGGTCTGGGCACAATATTTGTAGATGAGGTGAGCGATCCCCCCACACGTATTGACTACCCGAGGAAATTTGTGATGAGCTTTTTATCGTACTGGGCTTCGACTGGCTTTAGGGGAGGGCTAACTCTGGCTGGCGCAATTGGCTTAGCCGCCTTTGCGAGTCTCCCAGTGGGGGCTGAAAACGCTTCGATTCAGGGTGCTGCCACTCGTGCGACTCCGGGAGGCTACTCGTCCTCAACGGCGGGTCAAATGATTGCCCCCGATAGCACCTACTTCAAAGGTCCTTTAGAAGTCACACCCACGTTTACGACTCCTGTAGGGGGCGGAACCTCGATTCCAACGAGCCTATGGGTAAGTACGGTGAATGGGCTGCAAACCAGTCCTGGTTCTTATGATCCTCAAACCTTGAGCGCCATGCTGACTAGCCCTACACTATTGAGTAATCCTCAACTGAAGGAACAAGTCTATGCTGCTCTCAATGCGGCGTTTCCTGGTGGTTACGGTTATTTCGATGCAAACGGCAACATCGTGGTCGTGAATGGGCTTGGAGAGTTTGCCCGCATAGACCCATTCCTCAGTGCCAACCTGCATTTTCTTCTTTCTAATTCTATGTATCTGGCTCCTGTCGTTTCGCGTTTGTCTACCCCTAATATTAAGCAGGCTGTCATCACCAAACTCAACACCATTGATATCAGCACTCAGCAAGGACGCGATGCGTATTCTGCCATTGTTAAAGCCGCATCGGGAGCCAATGGTTTAGAGTAACCTGCCGTTTCTAGAAAGACTATGAGAGATTGGCTTCGAGAGGTGCGGTAAACGCGCCTCTTTTTTATTCTAGGGATTCGATCGTTACCGTCGGATTGAATCACTCAAGCCTCACCGCAACAAATTCAAACTTAGCATTCGGTAGTTGAAGCGCCCTAACTTCACTCGCTCAATCTCAATTCTTTTGCAGACTGTTTCTGAATAAACAAGCAAATCTAGCTATTAATGCCCATGCTACAGAGACAATTACTACTTTAAGAGCTAGTAATTTGCAACCAACAAGAAATTTGTGTGAAATTACGGACAAAGTGCTTGGTGCTGTGGGGAAAGATAAACAGGTGACAAGTTAACACAAGCTTGTCAGGTATTGATCCTTAATCGAGGAGTCTGTAATGAGTTTGTTATCTCAATCTGTTGGTATTGTTAAAGGCGGTTTGGCTCTAGCTAGTTTCGTTGGAGTTGTCGCTTTAGCAGCTTCACCTGCATCTGCTGAAAATGCTTCGATCAGTGGTGCAGCAACTCGGACTACTCCCGGTGGCTACTCTGCCTCTCTTTCGGGTGAAATGGTTGCTCCCGAAGGCACATACTTCTCAAGTCCCTTGATGGTAGATGCGGTTTACGATGTTACACTTCAAGTCCCCACGAAGTTGACGCTGACAGGTGGTGCTTTGACAACTAGCACTGTTCCTCTCAATGCTGATACCCTAAAAGCAGCAGTTATCACCAAGCTAAACGGTATTGCTGGAACCGATCAAGCAAGTATTGATGCTTATTCTGCAATTCTTAAAGCAGCTTCGGGTGCAGACGGTCTAGAATAGTTTCTCTTAAATCTCATCAAGTTTTGGGTTAGGGGTGCGTTAGCGTACCCCTTTTTAATTGCAAAATTCTGGGCATTAGCGAATCATTTTTATCGCCGACGCCCAGAATTGTTATTGAAGCTAGGAACGTGGATTAAATAAGACCGGCGGAAAAGGGAAAGGTGATAGGCTTGGAA
>NZ_JCACKG010000236.1:0-2746 GCF_059505265.1 Myxacorys chilensis
GCGGCGCTCGCACAGGGCGACATCGTCGCTGCCCTGACCACGCCCTCTTGGGGTCGAGCCGGCGACGATGGGCGGCTTGCCCGGCTCTGCCGCGCCTGGCGTCCCGCTCCTGTTCGAAGTCGCTCACTGCTTCGCCATCATGACCGTGCGGGAGCCACTCGTCCGATGCGGGAGGGCGAGCGCGCTGAGCCTGCATGCGACCAAGACCTTCGGCACCGTGGAGGGAGGCGCTGTGATCTCCGGCGACGAGGGCATCGTCGAGCGCGTCACACGGATGCGCGCCCTCGGTGTCCTCTCGGAGTCAGCGGGCGAGCTGGGACCGAACGCCAAGATGTCCGAGCTTCATGCGGCGTTCGGACTGGCGTTGCTGGGAGGACACGAAGCCGTTTGGACGGCGCGCCAGGAGCGCGGGCATCACGACCAGGGGCAGATGCCGCCCGACATGGAGCTGATCGACGTCGAGACCCCCCATAACCTGGGCCAACTACGGCTACGCCACGGTCGTCTTCCGCCAGGAACGCCGCCTGCTGCCGGTGAGGTCGCTGTTGCAGGGCGAAGGGTTCGCCAGCCGCCGATACGCCCATCCCGCCCTGGGCGAGCTGCCGTTCCTCCCAGGCTGGAGCGAGACTCCGGTCGCCTCCGATGTCCCGGCGGGGGCTCACCCAGCCGCTGTCCCATGAATTGCCTCTGGAACGAACCGAGCGGATCGTCCGACTATTGAGGCAGGCGGGATAGCGCCCGCTGGTCTGTCCCCTTGAGTCCATCTCGCGACTCTTTGAGGCACTACCAACGAGACCGGGCAACGATCGGCTGAAGGCATCCTTACAGGACGTGCCTGGTTCTCGATATCAGCTGGTTCCGCCCGCACGGTCGTGGTCAGGACCCCGACTCTGAACTGGCCGCAGCGGCTCCTTCTCCTGCTGGAGACCCTGCCACACCAGCGACAGGTGCCCGGAGACCGGATCCTCTACCTAGCCGCGGACAACAGCCCCGAGGCCGAATGGCATCGGCTCGTCCGCGTGGCGCCCGGCCAGCCGGGCCTCGAGATCGTCTATGTGCACGAACCCGCACACGAGCTCGCCAAGGTGCGCAAACGCATCCTCGACGAGGCCATTGCCAGGGGCGCACATCTCCTGGCGTTCTTCGACGACGACCAGACTCCGCACCCCGAGCTGATGTTCCAGCTCGTCGCGGTCCTCGACCGGCACAAGGCCAGGTCGTCCTTGGTGCCGTCCAGGCCGCCTTCGAGGGTGCGATCTCGGTCGCCATCCTGGCCGGTCAATTCCTCGATCTCTTCCACTCGGTGCGGGTGCTCGGGGCGCCGGTGCCGCTCCTCGTGGCGGACTTCCTCACGTGCACGTCGCGCTGGACCGCACCCTCTGGGGGCGCGAGCTCTTCGCGGTGGGCGCGAACCCGGAGGCCACACGGCTGTCGGTCGGCGTAGGGCACAGGTCTTCGCGCTGATGAGGCTGCTCGTGAGGACCGGCGCGCTGCCGGCGGCCTCGCGGCTGAGCTCGGAGACACCGGACGCCTCGCCGACGCTGACGCTGGACGCGATCGCCGCGATCATCATCGGCGGCACGAGTCTCTTCGGCACGCGGGCCTCGGTGACTCCGACGCGGCTCGGGGCGCTGCTCATCGCGGTGTTGAGCAACGGGATGGTTCTCCTTAACGTCAACGTGGATGCGCAATGCATCGTGGAAGGGCTCATCCTCCTCCTCGCAGCGGTGCTGGAGCGCGTGGCGGTGCGGGCGCAGCGGGCATACACGGCGGCTCGGCGTCGTAGATGCGGGCTTCTTGCTGGCCTTCGGGGCCATACTCCTGGCGCTTGTCCTCCGGAGCCCGGCGCTCGAACCGCCTCAACGTCGGGCGGCAGACCGCCATCCTGGGGATCGCGGCCATCGCCATGTCCTTTGTAATCCTTGGCAGGGAAGATCGACCTTTCGGTGAGAGCTGCTGTCTTGGCCTAGAGCGCCGGCGGGGGCTGGCTCGCGGTGCCCGCCGTGGGGGCAGGCATCGGACTCGTCGACGAGCTGCTCACGGCCCATGCGGCCGTGCCATCGTTCGTCGCGACGCCGCTGAGCTACGTCATCGCGCAAGGGGCGGCGCTGACCATGACGGCGGGCCAGACGATCCTCTTCCGGGCGGACGCCCTGCGTGCGACCTTCGCGACCAGTGCGATCCTCGGGCTCAATCCAGCCCTCCTCTGGCTGGTCGCCGCATTTCTCGGCCATTGGTAGCTCCTCGCGCAGACGCGGTTCGGGGCGCATGTCTACGCGGTCGGCAGCGTGCAAGCGAGCGCCCGGATGCTGGGCCCTCCCGTGGAGAGCATCCGGATCTCGCTATCCGTGACGACCGGAGCGCTGAACAGTGGCTTCGCCATCCTGAACGAGGGCTACAGCGCGAGACTTCGGGGCGGCAGATTGCCTTCCGGCGGAGATGGCCGGCGGCGGGATTGAAAACATCCTTGTAGGAGAAGACGCCCGGTCCGAAGGCGTCCTTGGCGGGAAAGGGGATGACAACGCGGACTCCCCGCCCGGTGATGAGGAGACCCTCCTCCACCATGCGACGGACGTCCTCGGAGGCGGCCGAACCTCGCGCGTCACGTCGGCGCCAGGGCGCGCCTTGACAAGGGGCTTGGGCCGGAAGCGCCCGTTGGCGATGCGGGCCTCTCGGGACGGTGGCGGGAGGAGCGCGTTCACAGACGAGCCGAGACGGCTAGACCCGGATGCGAGCGGGAGCGAGG
>NZ_JCACKG010000237.1:0-2759 GCF_059505265.1 Myxacorys chilensis
TGTCGCGTCGATCCTGGAGCTCGTAGTCCACCTGCCAGGGCTGCGTCGCTCCCATCTGACCGGTCCCACGAGCGAGGCGACGAGAGGCCAACCGGCCCGCGAAGAAGTCGTCGACGTCGGTCCTCGAGGCGAACAGGCTGTGCACCATGGTGGTGTCGTCGCCGTAGCGGCACTCGATGCTGGCGACGTCCGGACCCTGCGGGTACACGTTGAAGGGATCGGGGTCCGTCAGCCCCACCGGCCGGCAGACGTCGGGCCCCCCCAGGTTTCCGAACAGGTCGGCTCTGACGGGGACGAACATGTCGTCGAGCCCGTCGAGCAGCACCAGGTCGATCCCCTGCGGGGCGGTCGCTGCGTCCCACCGGGTGAGAGGCGCGGTGGTCGTCGTCGGGGTGGTGGTGGTCGACGTGGTGCTGGACGTCGAGCTCGACGTCGTCGCGCGGGCTGCGGTGGTGCTCGTGCCACCGGACCCGGTCGTGACCTCGGCGCCGTCGTCGCGCAGCCAGGCCGCCGCGACGACGGCGGCGACCACTGCGGCGACGACCACCCCGGCGAGCCCGAGCAGTGCGATCGAGCCGCGTCGGGGCCGTGGCGGCCCGGACGTGACGGGGACCGGCGGGCCCTGGCCGGGCGGCGGGCCCTGGCGGGGTGGCGGTGGGAGCGGATCGGGCAGCCGGGCACCCAACGCCGAGAACCACACCTCGGTCGCCCACCGGAGGAGCTCCTCGGGGTGGCCCTCATCGGTCGCGATCGCCCGGACCCGGGCGTCGACGGCGGCGGCGTCGGGGCCGCGGCGGGCGAAGGGCCCGACCGGGTCCTCCTCGCCGGCGGCCGCGACGAGGGCGTCGAGCTCCGCCCGGCACTCGCGCGCACCGGCACCGGCGGCGTCGACCAGCATGGCGCGGAGGCGTCCGGCGCCGTCGAGCGAGGCCGGCCCGCGATCAGCGACCACCTTGCGGGCCGCGGCCCCCAGCCGGTCCTGGCACCCCCCCGATGTGGCCATGCGTGGCGCCCCCTCCGGGACCAGCCGACCAGCGATCTGGAGCGCCAGGTCGCCCCCTCCCGGGCCGATCCCGCCGAGAGGCTAGTGCGGGAGGATCGCAGTCCACCACCGCACGTCGCGGTCGGGCGACACGCGGAGCCGACCGGGGCCTAGCGTGACGGCGTCGCGACGCTCGAGGGAGGGGGAGATCGATGACCCATGGGGGGACCACGCGCCCTGCCACGCGGCTCGCCGGCTCGTGACCGCGCCGCCGGCCCGCTTCGTCGCGCGCGTCGTCGCCGGCCCCGACCAGGGCGCACAGGTGACCGTCGACGGCCGGACGCTCGTCGGCCGGGCCTCGAGCAACGATCTGGTGCTGGCCGACGACCACGCGTCGCGGTCGCACCTGGACCTGACGGTCGACGGGCGGACCGTCATCGTGTCCGACCTCGGCTCGCGGCGGGGCACGTCGATCGACGGTCGCCGCATCGAGCGGCCCACCCCCGTCCGAGACGGTGCGGCGATACGCGTCGGCCGGTCGCTGCTGCGCGTCCTCCGGGTCGATGGCGCACCGGCGTCGGCCGGTCCCGAGCTGCGCCTGGTCGGCCCCGGCATCGACACCGCGCTCCCGAACGGCCGTGCGGTGGTCGTCGGGCGGGACCCCGCCGCCTGCGACGTGGTCGTGACCCATCCCTCGGCGTCACGCACCCACTGCCGGCTCACGCGGACCTCGCCCGACGGTGCCACCGTCGAGGACCTCGGCTCCACCGGCGGCACGTTCGTCAACGGCCGAGCCGTCGCCGATCCCGTGGCCGTCGGGGACGGTGACGCCGTCGGGCTGGGCGCCCCGGGGGTGGAGCTGCGGCTCCACCGAGTTGCGGCCCACCCCGCCAGCCCGACCACCGTGGACATCGAGGTCCGGGCCGAGGGGACCGGGGCTCCGGCCTTCGTGCGTGTGGTCGCACCCGGGGATGCGACGGTCGGCGCGGTCGTCGACCGCCTCGCCGCCTACCTCGGGCTCCCTGCCGAGCCCTGGTCCGGCAGCGCTGGCAACGGGTGCTGGCTCGCCTACCGGCCCGATCGATCGCTGCTGCTCGCACGCTCGGCGGCGTGGCGCACGGCGCCGGTGCGACGCGGCGACCTCCTCGTGCTGGGCCCGGCGCCCTCGTCGCCCGACGCCGTCGCCGGGCCCGTGGTGGACGAACCGGGGCACCTCGCCGTCAACCAGCTGCCCCGCACGCTGCTCGGCCCGCCCGAGCTCCGGCCCGTGCTGCCCGAGATCGCCGAGGGCACCGCCCTCCGAGGACGAGGTGTGGCCTGGCAGCTCGTGGCCGCGCTGGCGAGCGTCACCGGTGGGCTGGCCGTAGGCCTCATCTCCGGCCGGTGGATCTTCGGCGCCATCTTCGCCCTCGTGGGCCTGCTGGCCGTGGGGGCGGGCATCCTCGGCGAGCAGTCGAGGCGGCGCTTCCGCGCCAAGGAGTTCCGGCGACGGGTCGAGGTGCTCGACGCCGAGCTGGCCACCGGGCTCGCGGCCCAACGCACCACGGCCGACCAGCTGGCTCCGGCGGCGAGCGTCCTCGCCTCCTGGGTGGACGGACCCGACCCCAGGGTCTGGGAGCGCCGCCCCGGCGACCCCGACTTCCTCGCCGTCCGGCTCGGGCGCGCCCGGGTGCCGGCACGGGTCGTGGCCGACGACGGGTGGCGGCGCTCGACGAGCCCCCTGGCACCGGAGCTCGGCGTCGTGCTCGAGCGCCACCGCGAGCTCGACGACGCGCCG
>NZ_JCACKG010000238.1:0-22166 GCF_059505265.1 Myxacorys chilensis
ACTCTCAAGCTGATCCACAATCTGGTTAGCTCGCTCGGAGTCAAAATCTTGACGTTGCTCCAGCAGACTGACTAATGTATTGCGATCAAACTGCCCGAGACGCTGGCCCAGCGCATCTAAACCCGCTTCTGGATCTTCTAGAAGGGCTTTAAAGTCATGCCCGATCGCGTCTGGGTTGAGTTCCTCTTGTCCTGTCGAGCGCAAATAGTCTTCGACCCGACCTTTAAGATTCTGAGATTGTGTTTCTGATTCAGCCTTCTGAACAGAACTAAAGACCTCATTCCGAATTTCTTCTAGATAGGTTGCCAGATCTTCAATTTGCTTAGGCAGGAAGTCATTCCGCGACGACAACGATTCGATGAAATAGTCGCGATCAATGGACTCTAACTCCTGCCGAATCGCACTTGGATCGGCTTGCGGATCGTAAATCACATCTCGAAATTCTTTCTTGACTGTTTCTCGATTGAGCTTCCAGGTTGGTGAGAACAACAGGTAGTTTTCAAGATCGGCTCGAATCACGCTAAAGGGTTTGCTTGGCTTAGCAACCTGTTGCCCTAACTTACTAGCTTGCTTACTCGCTTGTCCTTGCACGTTGTCTCTCAACTGTTGCAATTGACCAGCAATCTTCTCAACATCGAGATCAGAAAGGTCTGTATTTTTGATGACTTGTCCTAGAAGGGAGGCAAATCCAAATTGCAACGCTCGATTCGTTAAGCTACCGCCCGGCGTGACTGTGCTTGAAACGGTTTTAACAAGCTGATTGAGTTTTCCTGTCAGTTCTTCAGAATTCAAGTCTTCAGGGGTTGCCGATTTCAACACATCCACCAACTGCAAGGCAGCATCTTGTTGCCCCGACTGACTGGTGGCGGTTTGCCAAACACTTTCTAAACGATCAGCAAGCTGATTGATATCTTGTCTCGACAAATCGGTACGATCGCTAATCAAATCAACAAAGGATTGGCGATTAATCGTCTTGAGAAAGTCGCTGTTTGCGATGTCCTTGAGGTCTGACTCTCCCAATATCCTTTCAAACTGATCTCCGATAGTATCGAGATTTAGCTTTGGTAGTTGCAGATTGCTCAGTGAACTCTGAAGTGTCGTCTGAATGCGGTCTGGATCAAATCCTGATGTCAACTCCCGCCGGACTGCTGCCGTAATTTCTTCTGCGGTTGAAACCGCCTGATTTTTTGCAGCATTTACTCCGATCGCGCCTGTAGCAGCACCCATCATGCCTTGAATGCCCGACGTTGCCGTACTGACAAAAGACCCAATCAGCGACCCTACAGCATTAGAACCTAGCCAAACCAGCACGCAGAAGTAAATAGACCACAGCACGACGCCCACGATCGCACCGAGTACTGCACTGCTAACTAAACTTAGCTTTACCGCTAGAAAGCTTGCGGCAAACAGCGAAATTGTCGCTGATAGCAACACAAAAAATCCTAATTTTGTCTCAATGCTACGAACTGCATCGCCAAGGCCATCAGAGTCATCCTCTACACCGGATGGCGTGCCCGGACTGGCAACAAATGCAACCGCAAGATTTGTTAATAGAAATTGGAAAGCAAATGCCATCGCTAACCCTGAAAGCATTGCTAGTAGAAACTGAAAGCCAGAGAATGCGAAATCTTCTTCTAGCGTAAAAATGCCCGTTTCTACTGGAAGCTGCATCAAGGCTTGAGGGCCTACTTTCGATATAGTTTCTAAACTATAGAGCATCATTGTTTTCTCCATTTTGCTAAAGCAAAAGCCTCACACTTCATCTAAAGAGAACGTGAGACGAATGCATTTCCATCAAGGAGTGCTGTCTGACCAATGTCAAAAACACTAATATTAGGGACTCGACATAGGCAGTGTAGAAAATGCTCAACTCGTCATCATCCTTCTAGTGAATAGCTTCAGCCCATCTATAGGAGGATTCTTGAGGTTAAATAGTTCGCACTGAGATGAGTAACCTGCCTTCATTCCCCAATCCAGGATTGGGGCAAGTCTATGTGTAGAGAATCTGTTGAAACCTGCGATTAGCGCAACGCGCAACCTCCAAGAAAAGAAAGCGCTACGCGGACTCTAACAGATCTCAACAAGGCTCGAGGATAGAGTTAGACACAATTGCTCTACATTCTTAACCTATCTAGAATGACCGATCTAAGCTTCAGTGGATGCGGGTTGCAGAACTAGAGCAAGCTTGATGTTGTACTCAGATTCCATGCTGCTTTTCTTGTAGTCTAGACTCCACAGTTCAAGTGCACAGTCGTCCGAAGGGTCAGATGGCTGGATTTGCAGCCGAAGCTCGCGCGAGTCAGAAAGATATTGACACTGCACAGATTGAATTGCGCCAATTTGCCGTCGATCTAAGGCAACAGCTAAGCGGAGTAATGGATATAGTTGCTCTACCACGCGTCGGTGGCGTTTGCTGGTGAGACTGCGATAGTTTTCGTGGCGTTTCTTGGGGCTACTTTTGCGGTGGTAGCGGGCGAGGTTTGCGATCGCTTCGATTTCAATTTCGGTATATCCCAAGAGTTCTGAATTGCGAATTAGGTAGTAGGAATGCTTATGGTGAGAAGAATGGCTGACATAATGTCCGCAGTTGTGTAGAATCGCGGCTGCCCACAGTAGGTCTCGTTCTTCACCCGTCCACTGGTGCAAAACGCCTTGAGTTTGATCAAACAGGCTTAGCGCGAACTCTGCCACTCGCTGACTGTGCTCTAAATTCACCTGAAATTTTTGAGCAGCATTCAGGACATTGCGCTGTCGCACCGAACTCTGATAGCGCAATCGATCTTCGATTAACCCGTGGGCGAGCATCCAATCGACAATAACGCCTTCTCTTAGCGATCGCTCACAGATCACGATGGTGTCAACTTTTAGCAGCGTCATCGCTTCTAGCAAAATCAATGCGCCCGCCAGAATGATTTCTGCCCGCCGATCCGACAAGCCCGGAACGGCTAACCGCTCTGAAAAGCTCATCTTCTTCAATCGACTGACCCATTCGCGCACGTCTTTCTGCGTCATCTCATAGCCGTTGAGCGGCGTAGGCACTGTGCCAAACTTTTCGCGAGCATGGAGAGCCGCTAAGGTTTCAATGGTGCCCGACGTGCCAATCATGCGGGGACGTTCCGACGGCTTTAGGTGCGCTTTGAGTTCGTCAACCGAGCGCTCGAACATGCCGCGAATATGCGCTTGCAAGGTCTGAAATTCGCTGCTGCTAATCGGGTCAGTCGTGATTTTTTCGGCGGTGAGGCGGACGGCTCCAACTTTGGTGCTGCTGAGGGTACGAGGCTCGTGTCCATCGCCCAAAATCAGTTCGGTGGAGCCGCCGCCAATATCAATAATGATGTGGGGCTTGCCCTGAAAATTCATTCCCGACAGCACACCGAGATAGATGCGCCTCGCTTCTTCTACCCCGGAGACGAGATTGATAATCAGTCCGAGTTCGTCTTCGACCCGCTGCAAAAATTCGTGTCCATTCGGAGCTTCCCGAACCGCGCTCGTTGCCACCGCGATCGTTTGTTCGGCATTCAGGCTCTTCGCGACCTCTTGACAGCGTTTGAGCGCCGCGATCGCGCGCTCCATTGCCGCTTCGGTCAGTCGTCCGGTTTGCTCACAAAAATCGCCTAGCCGAACCGTTGCTTTCTCTCTGGCAATAATTGAAAACGCTGGAAGCTCTGGCTGAATTTGAACCACGACCATGTGAATCGAGTTTGTTCCCACATCGATCGCAGCGAGAATGCGGTCTTTGCTCGATGGCAAGGTCGGCAGATTAATCAGACTATTTTTAGGTTCGGAGGAAGAAGTAACCATGACAAGCTCGGTACGCTTTAGATAGGACACGGTGTTCAAACCCGCTATTCTTCTCCAAAGATTGGTGAAGCGTCCGGGCATTGCAGCCGACAAAATTATCTTAAGAGGTTCTAAAACAGTTTCTACGGCAATTCCAGAAAATCCGCCGTATGTCTGACAAAACCAGCTAAATTCTTAAATTAGAGACTCTTTCAATTTAACGTTCTTCTCTATGTTGACTACTCCCGAACCCCCTTGGCGAACGATCGTGCGTCTTCTGCGCTGGCACAAGCCTGAAGGACGGTTGATTTTGATGATTCCGGCGCTGTGGGCAGTGTTTTTAGCGGCACGGGGAACGCCTCCCTGGTTATTGGTCGGTGTGATTGTTTTAGGAACGTTGGCAACGAGTGCGGCGGGCTGTGTGGCAAACGATTTGTGGGATCGCAATATCGATCCACAAGTTGAGCGGACGCGCGATCGCCCGTTAGCCTCTCGTGCACTCTCCCTTAAAGTCGGCGTTGCGGTGGGAATAGTTTCCCTGGTGTGCGCGGCGGGACTGGCGCGGTTTCTCAATCCGCTCACGTTTTGGCTCTGTGTGGCTGCTGTTCCGGTCATCGTGCTGTATCCGGGAGCAAAGCGTGTGTTTCCGGTTCCGCAACTCGTATTGTCGATCGCGTGGGGATTTGCCGTTCTCATTAGCTGGAGTGCCGTGAGTTGCGCTGGAGCGGCGACAACGGCATGTTTGGGTCAGGAAACATGGTTACTGTGGGGCGCAACGGTGCTGTGGACGCTGGGATTTGATACGGTGTATGCGATGAGCGATCGCGAGGACGATCGGCGCATTGGCGTGAAGTCGAGCGCCTTGTTTTTTGGTCAATATGTGTCTCAGGCGATCGCGGCGTTCTATGTTGGCACAGTCGTAGTTTTAGCAAAATTAGGCCTTGTGATGAATCTGAATTGGGCGTTCTGGTTCAGCTTAGGCGTCGCTGCGATCGGCTGGGCATGGCAGTATTACAAATTGTCGCAGCCCACTGTTCCCCATCCTCTCTATGCCCAATTTTTCAAGCAAAACGTTTGGATTGGCTTTATCTTGTTGGCTGGCATGATTGCCGGAGTTTGAGTTCAGCACGAACGTCAGTTATTTCCAGCTTTTTAACAACTTCTGCTGAATGAAATTTGTCTAACGCCACAGGTCAGCCGCTGCGACAACCTCTTACCTCCAACAATTGACCTTGATACAATCGGCTGCACTATCCTGCTACCGTGTGTTTCGGTGGGATGAAAAAACGGCTACGTTTTATGTTTCTCCGACTGTTTCTAACTGCTCCAATAACTGGTGTACTGACAACGTAAGTATCGGTGAATTAGAAAATCCTTGAGTGTCACGGGTGACAATCGCATCTAAATTCTGAGAGACTGCACAGGAAATTTGTACTGCATCCTCAAAATCAGCTAAACCCGATGCAAAAGCTGATTCTAGAATAGTTCGATTTACAGAGCGGACAATCATAACAGTCAGTGTGGTTAAAACTGCTTGTCTTGCTAACTCAATACTTTGAGTTTGTCTACGAGCAATGTAAAAAATGTCAGTGAGGGTGGTGACAGTAACATATCCAACTACTTTTTCGGAGTCAATTTTTTCAAATAAAGTTTCTGCGTTTTGCAGAAATGGCTCTCGTTCTAGCAGGTAATCCAAAGTAATATTGGTATCAAGCAAAACTCTCACTAGAGGTACTTCTCCAATCGGCGTTCTTCCAGCATTGCTTCTACCTGCTCGTCGGACGGCGCTGGTTGATCGGTCTTTAGCAAGCCCTTCATCTGCTTAATAACTCGTGATCGCTCAGGCTGCTGACTTGAATTATTCTGCAAGGATTCAATGATGGACTGGACAAGTTCAAGGCGATCGTTCACATTCAATTGACGAGCTTGCTCTTTAAGGTCTTGCAACGACATAAACAGTACCTCAATCAACACAGTCTTCAGTTTTTAGAAGGATAACTGAAGGATCCTCAGCCTAGGGGTTGCAAGCACTCACACTGGAAAATGGGCTTTCTCAGTCCCCGAACTGATTATAGATACTAGTGGAAGAGAATTCACTACCGAAATTCCCAAACTGATTGTCCAAGGCATCATTGTCAAATTTATTACAGTTGATACAACCTAAAAAGACAATGCCTCACGTTCTATTTCCCGAAGAGCCATAGATTAACAGGGGTGATTCCGCAAGGGCATTGTCTGCAAATAGAAGCAAACTAGCAAACGCAAAAAACCTAAATCTTTTATTAGCCTGATTTTTTGCTGTTTGCAGCGGTGCAATACTCTAACAACGAGAATTCCCCAGCTTCTCGCCCAGGCTGACTATTAACTAATGCCCATTTTAATGCCCGTTGTAGTAGCGGCGGGTTCCTTTGGCATCGATTGCTTCTCCCAATCGTTCTAGGGCATGAACGTAAGCAGCAGTTCGCATTGAGATCGAGCGTGAGTGAGCGATCGTCCAGATGCACTCGGCTTCTTCAATCATCTTGCGTTGAAGCTGTTGATTCACATCTTCAAGCGTCCAATACATGCCATTACGGTTTTGTACCCACTCAAAATAGCTAACCGTAACCCCTCCAGCATTGATCAAAATATCGGGGAAAACGTAAACTCCGTTTTGCTGCAAGATTTGGTCGGCGGCTGATGTAATGGGGCCGTTCGCGACTTCAAAAATCAGTTTTGCTTTGACATCATGTGCGTTTGCGTTCGTAATCTGATTTTCTAACGCAGCAGGAATCAGAATGTCCACATCTAGCGCTAAAAGCTCGGCATTGCTAATCGCATCCTGATCCACAATACTGCAAACCGTGCGATCGCAGTAGACCGCTTTAATGCTACGAGTCGCATCCTTAAATGCTCGAACACTTGGAATATCTAATCCAGTTTTACAATAGATTGCCCCTTGAGAATCGCTCACCGCGACAACTTTGTATCCAGCTTGAAACAGGAGGTCTGCGATCGTAGCCCCAGCATTTCCGAATCCTTGCACAGCAACGGTTGTATTTTGAGGGATGAGATCGAATTTTGGCAACATCGTTTCGATCACAAAAAAAGCGCCCATTGCGGTCGCCGTGTCTCGCCCCAAACTGCCGCCCATGGTAATCGGTTTGCCTGTAACCACACCCGGACTCGATCGGCGTTGAATGATGCTGTATTGATCCATCATCCAGCCCATAATCATCGAGTTAGTGTAGACATCGGGAGCAAGAATATCTACATCGGGTCCGATAAAGTCTGCGATCGCGGCGATATAGCCCCGACTCAATCGCTCTAGTTCTAGTCGCGATAAGGCTTTAGGATTCACAGCGATGCCGCCCTTCGCTCCGCCAAACGGCAGATTCAGCACCGCGCATTTGAACGTCATCCAAAACGCTAATGACTGGACTTCATCGAGAGTTACGCTCGGATGATAGCGCACGCCGCCTTTTCCTGGGCCTCGCGAATCATCATAACGGACGCGATAGCCCTGAAAGACGCTCAGCGAACCATCATCCCGGCGAACCGGAATCGAGACCGTGAGACTAGCTTTGGGATAGCGCAGTGATGCGATCGCGTCATCCGACAGCGACGTGTATTTCAGCGCCTGCTCCAATCGCTGCCCTGCATCTGCCAACAAAGAAATAGACATGTCGTTTTCGTATCTGCCTGGTAAAGACTGACCCAAAATAACAACCTGCCTGAGATTAACCCTAGCCTTCGATGCAAAACTTTATGTCTTGAGTAAACTACATGATCCCCAGCGCGTGCAAGGGGCCATGACCCGACAAGATTTCTGCAATCAGCGCGATTAAACCCAGCATTGCCAGACGACCATTCCAGACCTCTGCTGAGGTGGTCATCCCCCATTCCCAGTTCTCTTGGGGATACATCTTCATGTTTTTCTCTGGGCGAATCACCTCAGAGAAGGCGATCGCGGGGGAGTCTAGCGCGTCGGTTACTAAGTCCGCCAAGTCTTGAATAAACACAGGATGAGTATTAAGCGCTGCCACCCGTTGGAAATGCTCAATCCCTGCTTCTTCTGCAATCTCCCGGTATTCCATGTCAATTTCTTGCAACGTCTCAATATGCTCTGAGACAAAGCTAATGGGAACTACGGCTAAGGTTTGAACATCTTTTGCTGCCAATTCTTTGATCGCATCTTCGGTGTACGGCTGTAGCCATTCCACTGGACCTACGCGGCTTTGATACGCCAATGTGTACTCATTCGGGCGGTTTAGGGTTTGCATAATCAACGCGGTGCAGTCTTCGATCTCATGTTGATAGGGGTCGCCTGCTTCTTCCACGTAGCTTACAGGCACGCCATGAGCGCTAAAGAAAACATGAACACTGTTTGGGTCTGGAGCGCGATCGAGTTCTTGAGCAATTAGATCTGCCATTGCCTGCAAGTAACCCGGTCTTTCGTACCAAGACGGAACAACCGTATAGTCAATCTTTTGAAGAACGGGGTCTTTATCCCAAAGTTGCTCTAGTAGGCGAAAACTCGAACCGCTTGTACTAATTGAAAATTGGGGATAGAGCGGAAGGACAACCAATTTCTCGATGTGATCGCGCTTGATCTGTGAGATCGCTTCTTCGGTGAACGGATGCCAATAGCGCATTCCAACGTACACCGTCGCGTCATGCCCCCCCTGACGCAGCTTTTCTTCTAAAGCGCGGGCTTGCTCCTCAGTAATGCGGCGCAGAGGAGAACCCCCACCAATTTGCTGATAGTTTGCCTGTGATTTTTTAGCTCTTAAAGAAGAAATTAACCACGCTAAAGGACTCTGAAGCCATGAGAACGGCAACCGAATGATTTCAGGGTCAGAAAACAAGTTGTAAAGGAAGGGACGCACATCCTCTAACTTGTCTGGTCCTCCCAAGTTGAGTAACAAAACCCCAATTCGACCCATAGCTACTGAAAGTTCCTTATTTTTCTCAGCTTTGTTACCGATTTTAACAATATTTTCCTCACTTTCTCCGCCAGGTCGAAGAAAGCCTCTAGTAATCTACAAATAATAATGTTAGAAATCGACGCTTTAACTTTACTATTGCCAAATTTATTTACAATTTTGTTTCACAAGACAGGGCGTTGACTCCAATAATAAAGCAAACCTTGACAAATCTTGAGTTGAATGGATGTGAGGCATCCAACGCTGTACGTTAAAGAATCATGGCAGAAATTGACGCTTTAGATGAGAAAATTACCCGACTCAACCAGCGACTCAAAGCGGCGCAAATGGGTCTACAAATTGAGCGACGCGGCACAAAGCTCTGTTTGCGAGGAACACTGCCTCCCCGCCCTGGTAGCGCTAAACTGCGTCCGCACCAACAGCGCCTAAGTTTAGGGCTTCCCGCAACGGCTGCTGGCCTCAAACAAGCCGAACAAGAAGTCAAAATTATTGCAGGTCAACTTTTGCAAGATACGTTTGATTGGCAAAACTACCAAACGTTTTTGGGCGGGAAACGACTAAGTCAGATGAGCTTATCCGAACAGTTAGCCGCCTTTGAGCAGGATTTCTTATCGGAACTGCCTAGGCAACAGAATCCGGCAGCTACTAAGACGACGTGGGATTCAGCGTATGCGCCTTACATTAGGAAACTCGATGCGATCGCGGTTGCTCATCCTAACCTGACGCTGGTAGAAGCCATCTATAAAACGGTCAACTCAACTGCAATACATTCGCGCAGTCGTCAGCTTTGCTGCACCACCCTCAATGCGTTAGCGCAGTTTCTCAAGCTGCCTTTACCGACTGATCTGAAATCTTTAGCCGGAAACTATGGCACGAGCAAGACGCGATCGCGGATGCTGCCAACCGATGAGGAAATTGTCTCCAATTGGGCAAAAATTCCGAATCCTGCCTGGCAGTTTGTTTACGGCGTGATGGCAACTTACGGACTCCGAAATCACGAAGTTTTTTTCTGCAATTTCTCTGGCTTAAGCCGAAATAAAACAGCGATCGGGGACACGATGATCGAAGTATTGCCCACGACAAAAACGGGCAGTCATCAAGTCTGGGCATTCTACCCAGAGTGGATCGACGAATTTGGGCTACGAGACATTCGTCTACCCGAGCTCGAAACCGATTTAACGAAAACAACGCTACAGCGGATTGGTCAGCGCGTTACGGCTCAGTTTCGTCGCTATGAGATTCCATTTTCACCCTATAATTTGCGTCACGCTTGGGCAGTGCGAACTATTCATTTTGGGTTGTCAGATACTGTAGCCGCCAAAATGATGGGTCATTCTGTCGCTATTCATACCCGTACCTACCACCAGTGGATCACAGCGCGAGATCAACAGCAAGCCGTCGATACGGCGCTGAGCGCCAAGCGCTACTCTGAAGAAACCGCAAGGAGGGGAAACTGGAGCTAATCGGACTAAATAACTTGTCAAAGTTAGATTGATAGCTCGATCAAGAATGACGATTGCAAACGTTCTTAAATGAAGTTCAACTTGCCGTTAAACTCATAGTCCTTCGTATCAAAATTCATTCATCCCTGGCTTCTTCATGGCAACCTTCCTCCGTGACCTCAGCTACCGCTATCAATGGCTCTATGACAGCATCTCTCGCCTTGCCGCCTTAACCGTTGGTGGCGAAGCTCGATTTCGGCAGTTGGCATTGCAAGGACTCACGATTGAACCCGAAACAACGGTTTTGGATTTGTGTTGTGGAAGCGGTCAGACCACGGCGTTTTTAGTAGCGCGATCACATCACGTCACCGGACTCGATGCCTCTCCTCTATCAATTCAGCGCGCTCAGCGCAACGTTCCTGATGCCGAATATGTTCAGGCGTTTGCAGAAGAGATACCGCTTGCGAACAACACGTTTGATCTCGTTCATACGAGCGCGGCCATGCACGAAATGGAGGCTGATCAGCTAAAGCAGATTTTGCAAGAAGTCTACCGAGTTCTTAAACCCGGAGGTTACTTTGCAATGGTCGATTTTCATGCTCCAACCAATCCGTTATTCTCGCCTGGATTAGCTGTATTTTTTTGGCTATTTGAGACAAAAACTGCTTGGCAATTGATTCAAACCAATCTTTCAGATGTGATGACAAATATCGGATTCACAAACTGCGATCGCACGCTCTATGCAGGCGGTAGCCTACAAGTCATTCAAGCGCAAAAACCAAGGGCATAAGATTGAATTAAAAAGAGTGCAGCAGACTTAAATCTACTACACTCTTTTGGTTAAGTATAAGGGGTTAGAAATAGAGGGTTAGAAATAGGTGAGAAACATAGTAGGGGATTTGCTTGAGCGGGTCAGAGGAATTATTTCGTCTGGCCTTTGTTTTGCTCATGTGAATAACTTAACGTGTCACCCTAGAGGAACCGACCTATCTTGAGATAGATCGTGATTCAATCAAAAGATGGAATCACAAAATTACTTCTCCTTGCGATCGCAAAGAATTGTAACTACGTTCAATTCACTCTTCGCGTCTTATGATAAAGGTATGATTCACCTGATCTAGTAAGTATCTAGTAAGTGAAAAGTTGACTGTTTATCTTTTTACAGACATTACTAGTAAGGTTGTGATTTCTACCGGCAAAGTATTCGCAAAACTATGTTATGTGGTGTACTCAGCGTTAATCTTCACATAGTCATAACTGAGGTCACAGCCCCAAGCTGTACCTTGTCCAGAACCGTTACCTATACTTACGGAAATCACGACTGGATGATCAAGCGACTGTGCAGTTAAGCCCTCTACGGAAGAGTCCACACTCGCCTCGGCTTGCTGCTTCAAATACTGGTTTGCCGCTTTGCGATCAAACTCCTGTGGTTGTCCGTTCTGTAGAAGCAAGAAGTCGCCAAGCTGAATATTCAGTTCGTCTTGGTTAAACGGCACGCCTGCGCGTCCTGCTGCCCCTGCGATTCTACCCCAGTTTGGATCGCGTCCAAAAATGGCAGATTTAACAAGCAATGATCCAGCGATCGTGCGAGCGACGCGCCGTGCGGCTTCATCGTAAGGCGCGCCCGTGACGCGAACTTCAATCAGACAGGTTGCGCCTTCGCCGTCTCGTGCGATCGCTTTGGCTAAGTGAATGCAAACCTCGGTCAACATCGCCTCTAGCTTTTCGGCTTCAGGCCCCATGTCGGTGATAGCGGGAGTTCGCGATTCTCCATTAGCTAAGGCAATCAACGAATCATTCGTGCTGGTGTCTCCATCGACCGTGATCTGATTAAAACTCTGATCGGCAGCCCGACTGAGCATTTGTTGCCAAAGATGAGGTGAGACGGCTGCATCACAGGTAACAAACGCCAGCATTGTTGCCATGTTGGGATGGATCATCCCCGAGCCTTTGGCAATTCCTCCAATTCTGACCGGGCGATCGCCGATCACCGTTTCGAGCGCAATGGATTTTGTGACTAAATCTGTCGTCGCGATCGCTTTTGCCGCCGCCTCCGAACCTGTCTCACTCACACTTTCTAGCAAATGCGGAATGCTTGAGCGTAACGCATCCATTTTGATGCGTTGTCCAATCACTCCCGTAGATGCCAACAGCACCAGATCAGAAGAAATGTTTAATCCTTGGGCAATCAGTCGAGCGCATTCTTGAGCGTCGATGATGCCGGGAAGACCAGTAGCGGCATTGGCTTGTCCAGCATTACACAGAATGGCGCGAGCCGTAGGCTTAGCTTGTAGCTGTTCGCGGCAGTAATCAACGCAGGCAGCGCGGACATGGCTCGTTGTAAAGACCCCGGCTGCGATCGCATCAACGTCTGAAACAATCAAGGCTAAATCTGGCAAGCCAGAGGGTTTGAGTCCGGCTGTGATGCCTGCGGCTCGATACCCTTTGGGCGCGGTCACTCCCCCAGAAATTTGCGTCCAGTCGCTCATAATGTGTAGCTCGTAGTGTGTGGATGATCATTAGACCAAGCGTCACTTGATGCAAAAAAGCATAGCTTGGAGCGTCGCTGTTTTTAGTATTTTGTTAACGATCCATCACGCTTTAAATCTGTTTTTGTGATGCAATTCGCGGCCAATCAAGCGTGCGATCGCGGTAGCCGTCGCAACTCTAATGCTCGTCTTCTGCCTGCCCAATCCAATCGTCCATTTCACCCAAGGAACTGCATCCTGTCACCTCCATCAAGGTTTGCAAGAGTGACTGATCCCGCTTCTCCCACTCGGCAAAAATGGTATTCCGTTCATCTTCGGGAGGAAAGTACTTGTAAACTCGCGGGCCTCCACGACGCCCATCGGTTGCCACATCGCGGCCTGTACACGTCAGTTTGACGCCAATTTTACTGAGCAACGCCTGAGAGATTGCCATTGGTGCTTGCTTCTCAGTTACAGTAATGCCAAACAAAGTTTTTACGTCTTCTCGACACTCTAATGCGCGTGCCGCAATAAATTGAACTAAGTCATCAGTGGCTCGAATTTTCTCATTGGGTGTGAGAAACTCCAGCACTCGGAAGGTTCTTAATGCTTCTACTTGTGCTGTTAGTAATTTCACATCTTGTAGTGAAATTTTTCCATTACCCCGCTCAAGATGATCTTCTAGCTCTTGCATATCATGCAGCCGTACATAATCTGGATCGTGAGTTAGGTAATAATGCAATCGCAGTTGCGCATACCAACCATTATCATCTTTGAGCTTTAGTTCGGGCGTAACATGGGTGGTTGCATAGCGTTTTTGCAATTCATGCTTGCATTTGCTATTGCGTCGCTGAGTCGTTTGATGAATCTGTTCTTTAATGTCGCTGTATTCTTCAGGCGTAATTTCTGGAGAATCGGAGACTGCGATCGCTTCGGCAGTTTGGTTGCGCGTCCGAATCGCTGCCACGAGTTGAGCCACCTGTTCTGCGGCTTGAGCATCGTGCCGCCAGCCCAAAAACTCAAATCCTGGAACCTGTAACGTACCATTTGCTAGATCTTGCTGCATCTGCTCGGTCGCTTGCCCCAAAATCTTTTCTACATCATCGGTGACAACAGTTACGGTATGACCTTCGAGCCGCAATCCGCGTCGCAACTCTTGCCGATAGCGCCATAACGAAGCATTCACTCGCGCTGCCATTTTTGCCCATGTCCGCAGTGCGATCGGATCGCTTTGTTCGTCCAAATCGAAATCAACATCCTTGAGCAGTGAAATATTGTAGCGAACCGCTTTTGTCATCGATTGAGCCACATCACGGTAGTTACAGCTTCCGTTGCCGATTTTGCCGTGTCCAAAGTGGGCTGCCCAAACATAGCGGGGAACCGCTTCTCGGACTCTCGCTAAGGCTTGACGAGATTCAGAATCGGGCGTCACGCCTTGAAAGATGCCAAATACTGCTTTGAAATGTCCGCGTACATCAATCGAAACGCCAGTACCAATGGTAGGAGTCGCAAGAACAACATCATAATCAGAAATAACATCGTTAATGCGCTCGACAATACGATAGGCAGCATGATCCGGATCAGAAACGGTTTCGCTATCAATTCTCAAAATCCGTTTGCTGGGAAATTGCAGCCGTAGATACGTTTCTAAATTCTTAGAACTCCATCGCCCCCGCACCTTCTGAGAATCAAGACAAACAAACGCTGCACCTGTTGCTAGAACTTGCTCCATTCGCGCTAACAGAGGCGACGGATTTTTGGTGTCATACAGAGACACATCCCAAGCAACATCAGGCTGCCATTGGTTAACAACCAGCCAAGGCGTAATTGGAACCTCTGACAAGCTTTTGAGGTAGTCAACGCTAGCATCCGATAAGTCGGCATCTTGCGCCACAATTAGACCACCCGTTGAAAAAACAACATCTGCTAATTCTTTCAGCGTTTCTAAAATTTTGACCCGCTGCATATAGCAGGTGGCGCTATTGAGGGCGTGCCATAGCACTTGTTCCACTTCGTCGAGAATGACGATCGCACCTTCCCACTCTTCGGGGTTAAATCGCGCTTTTGAATTGGGATGAAGCGAGTCGATACAAAGTCCATATCCACTGACGCCTTGGTTCTCGGACTCTTGCAGTTCTTCTAGCCACCCCAAACCCAAGCTCTGGCAGATAGCTTTACCAAGCTGAATCCGATGGGTAATCACAAGGACTTTACGATCGGCTCCATCGGGTTGCTGCGAAGCACTAATTGTTTTCTGGATTAAGTGTTGCAGTGCTGTGGTTTTACCAGTGCCCTTTGCACTCTTGACACAGGCTAAACCCGATTCTGGATACGGTAACTCACCCAAAAACGGTTGATTGAGCGTAACGCTAGGTGTGTGAGTTAGCATCCACAGCCGGGATGCTTGCCAAAACTCTAGCTCGATTGCTGTGTCGTATAGCTTATTAAATTCAATCGGATCATGAGCGACAACAAAATCGTCAACGCCTTTTTCGGGTCCTGGTAAATTGATGATCTTAACAACGCACCCTGTATTGGTTAACAGTTGTCCGAGCCGGGATGTTGCCAAAAAGATATGCTGTAGGGTTTTCGGCTTCGTTTCATAGTCAAAACAGATGTACACCGATCGTTCTGCTGTTGCAAAGAATGCCAGCTCTGCGATCAGTTGGCGCGTCTCACGGCGGTAGCCGCTAAAAATTCCGGGCAGCGCGATCGCAGCATAGCCCAGACTCAGCAAGCATCCCGCTTTTTTTTCACCCTCGGTTAGCGTGATTGGAATATTGGTTTTCCAAACCCATTCCCAAAAGTTAGAGTACTCGTGTTCCGCCTTGTCAATCTCTATTCCATACCGGTTCGCAACTTGCACCCAAATATGGCGCGGAACGTCCAGCAGAACGAGACGGCTCGAACCCTTACCTAGCGCAGGGCTGAGATATTTTGCAGGCTTATTTTGCCGATCAAACACAGGAGTATCGGCATCTGGCTTAAACCGTCCCCAATACATGCGCTGCCAGTTGTTGAACGGATCGAGTCCGCTCACCCACCAACCACGCATCGTTTCTCTTGCTTGCGGCCCAAAGCGAGTCACTTTCCAGTTCAGGGCTTCTGCGATCGGGTAGGACACTTCACGGGTAAACGGATCGATCCCCGTATCGTGCAATGTCCGCACATTGAGCCGAATGATTGCGGGGTCAACGCCGCTCGATCGCCATTCCTGCTCATGGCTAGCATCTAGGGGCGAGTAGGTTAGCTGAGCGTTCGCCGAAATTTGAATCGCTGAGATTTGAATCGCTGAAAGTGCTCCCGCAGGAGCAATGAGGCTTGAAACCATCAGTGTCTCCTGGGGTTAAACGTAAAATTGACAGCAAAAATAGGGGACTAGCGCAGAGCTAGAACACTTGATAGAATTTTTGAACATAGAAATCAATCCCAATCTGATTGGGAATTAAGGTTGATTGTGACCCCTTGGGCTGACTGTGGTAGGGACGCTCAGGGGGTCTTGCTTATGCTGTGAATATGGGGTGTTAAGCAGACCACACTAGATTGGGGCATTTTGAACTTGTGGTAGAAAGTCCAGATTGCCTGTTGATCTCGTGTGCTGCTTGCCCAATGAAAATCGAATGAATCAAAGTTGATAAAGTTATTGCGCCTCGAATGGTGGTAGACATCCTCGACGTTGTGAGAGATTAACACTGCAAAATCTAGATCGACAAGGGGGTAAAATCGACTATACGCAGAAGTTACAGGACTAAGATCCGACAGTGTTACAGGGCAAGAACAGACGCCAGAGTTGCAGGCTTGCAAGCTGTTTCTGCAAAAAAAATTCCGAACGATAAAGCCTAATGTTCGAGAAGTGACGTCAAGAAATCAAGGATGCATTTAGCTCTAAAGGCGCAGCTTCTAAAGGAAGTGCTCCACACTCTTCCAAAAGGATTTGGTGTCGCATTTCAAGCTAAAATTGGACGCCAGCGTTACAGAATAGGCAAGCCGACAGAAGTGCGCGGAGAGACATAATCTGCGCTAAAGTTACAGGCTGAAATTAAACGCTGAAGTTACAGGCAATAGTGCGAAAATCATACGATAGCGTTACGGCAGAATTGAGCTCGACTTCTACATCTGGGGAATGAATCGAAGGTTTAGGCTCTAATCCCCTAGATATAGCGTCTAACCTCTAGACAAAATCGAAAGGGTGAGGCACTATATGTGGGGTCTTCAGTTCTAAGCCTCTGATTACAGACGGCTCATAACTGACCCTGATTCTTCACCCCCGTTGTTCCAAGTAATGAAAAATGTAGAAGCGACTTTTCCAGTTGATAGCCAATTGCTGATGGTGTTGCCCCGTGCCAGTGCATCAATTCGGCATCCCGACGCTGGAATACCTACGTTGCGATCAGATGCTGACGGCTACTATTTGGAACTGCGTGTCGAGGCGGACAGAACAGATGACAGCGAACTGGCGCTGACTCGCCGCGTGCCGCTCGAGAATCTTTCTGCGGAAGAATGGGAAGACCTGAAAGCGGAATACGCTAAACTCGATTGGTCAATTTGTGCGACAAAGGGCGTTAGTAACGGACTTGAGAAAATTCAGGATCGCAAAACTCAGCGTTTATTTATGGCGCTGATTACGTTTCTCAATCCGCGTCAGGTGTCAATTGTGTTGTACCTCTATAAACTAGCCGCGCAGCAAGGAACAGGCCCGATTGTCACGTTTCGCTCGAACGATTTGTTGGAGAGTCTAGGATACACTCGCACCAAAGATGGAGGATTTGCCTCAAAGCTGCGATCGCAACTCAATTGCGATTTGGTGAACCTTCATAGAACAGAATTAGTATTAGCCCAATCGTTTAGAAAGAACCATCAAAATCGCGCCGCTAAGGTGATGATCAAGAGCATTTTACGCATCAAAGATTATGAAATTGATCATGTTCCACGCGATTTTGATCTCGTCAAAGCCGCCGATTACACTTATGAACTAGCAGATTCTTACACTATTTCCCTAGAGTTCTTCGATGGTCCTGCTCGAACGGGGGACTGCGTTTTCTTCTCTAATAGCTTCGACATTACTCAAAAGCTAGGCAGTAGTGCGAAATCAGATTACAAAACAAAACTATTGGTCTACTTAGCGAGTCGAATGAAGTGGGACACGCTACACGAAGGACAGTTTGTTTCGATTTCTAAAAAATATTTGTTTAAGAACTTAGACTTATTTGGGAGTAATTCTTCTCGAAATAATCAAATCTTTTGGCGTACCGTCGATGAACTAACGCAAGACGGCTACATTTTTGGAGCGCAAGAACTGCCGGGAAAAAACAAAATTTCAACTATTCAATTCCAGATTAACGTCGCCAAACTGAAATGTGCGTGAAGCAGCCTATCTAGAACACTCTGGGTCTAAAACTTCTGCCTAAAACTAAAGATGCGATCGCGGCTTTTCTTCACGCGATCGCATCTTTAGTTTTAAGTAGTAGCTTCAAAAATTAATTGCGAGACCCACCGCGCTTTCTCTGCTTATGCTTTGCTAAAGCTTTGCGCTTCCGTTTCTCAATTGGCGTCTCAAAAAAGCGATGTTTCCGCATATCGGGGAAAATTTCTGCTTTAGAAACTTCACGCTTAAATCGACGCAAAACAGAATCAATTCTTTCGTCTTCACCTGGAATAACTTGCGGCATCCTTTTCTCCTTACGAATCGACGTAGGTTTAGTCTAGACTCAATTCAGCGATCTAGCAAAACCTTTTAATAAAAAAGGCAGACAAGGCGTCTGCCTTCAAGACTTTAAGTGAAACAGTCTATAGGGTCAACCGTAACCAAGAATCTCGCCTGCCAAGTAGCGAACAGCGCTTCAACAGGCGGTATAGATTCCTAATAACGGCGTCCGCCGCCACCACCGCCACCGCGGTTTTGATTTGACCAGCCACCGCCGCCACCGCCCGAAGGACGCTCTTCACGGGGTTTTGCCTTATTCACTTTGAGATCGCGACCCATCCATTCTGCACCGTCTAGTGCTTCAATGGCAGCCGCCTCTTCTGCATCGGTCTCCATCTCGACAAACGCAAAGCCGCGCATACGACCTGTTTCTCGATCGGTCGGTACTTGAACCCGTTTAACGGTTCCATATTCTGCAAATGTCTGACTCAAGTCATCTTGCGTGACTTCGTAAGACAGATTGCCCACATAAATTGACATGAAATGGCTCCAGAATCAGAGGTGTGGAGAGTTAGATTCGGAGAGACGCCTATAAAACGAATTACACAGCCGAAAATAATTCTTCACCTTAACCGTAGCACAGAGATCAAGGCATCTCAAGTGCGGATAAAAATTTCGTAACATTTGCAATTTTGCCAGAACAATTCTTAGGCTCACTGGCACTTTTAGAATAGCAGCCACTTTGTATCATCACGAACTCTTTTGGAGCTTTTTCTAGACAAATTACGGCAATTTCTTTGTGAATCTCAAGAAAACCTGAAAGACATGCGATGATCGCTTTGCAAAATGTCAGAACATACCACCATTTTGCTAAAGGTCGAATGCGTGCAGTTGTTGTAAATCCATCCGTTACTGGGCGGCTTGCGATCGCTGAGGTCGATCGTCCGGTTCCGCTCCCATCAGAAGCGCTCATCCGAGTGGTTGCCCTTTCGCTCAATCGTGGGGAAGTCCGCCGCTCTCAGTCTGCTGAAGCGGGTTGGCGACCTGGTTGGGATTTAGCAGGTACGGTGGAGGTGGCGGCAACAGATGGGTCAGGGCTACCAGTGGGAACGCGAGTGGTAGGATTTGTGCCATCTGGAGCTTGGGCAGAATTTGTCGCGGTGCCCACCGATGCGATCGCAGCGCTGCCAGATTCGGTTGACTTTAAAACCGCCGCGACCCTGCCTGTAGCTGGATTAACAGCGCTACATGCGTTAGAGCGTGGAGGTTGGCTACTCGGAAAATCCGTTTTAATCACTGGCGCATCGGGAGGCGTCGGGCATTTTGCGTGTCAACTAGCAGAGTATGCGGGCGCAACCGTGACGGCTCAAGTTCGCAGTCCTGATTTGATCGAGTTTGTCGAAACGGCGGGCGCAAAACAGGTAATTATTGGTAGTGAAGGCACGGATTTTGCTCAATACGCACCGTATGATCTGGCTCTAGATTCGATCGGGGGCGAGGTTTTACCTTTGGTGCTAGAAACGCTAGCGATAGATGGAACATGTGTGACGTTCGGGGCGACCGCTGGCTCAGAAGTAACGTTTAACGCCTCTCGTTTTTATGGCAGAGGTGGCTTGAACTTATACGGATTCATTCTGTTTCACGAACTGAAAAAACAGCCTGCTTCGGTTGGCTTGACGCGCCTTCTAAAGCTCGTTGCTGAAGGGCTTTTGGTTCCTCACATTGCTCTAGAAGCCTCTTGGACAGACATTGCAGAGGTGGCACAACAACTGACCGAGCGGAAGTTTTTGGGCAAAGCGGTTTTGTCGGTGGATTAGAACACGTTAATTAACGTGAATTTGAGATAAGACGAGATGTGTTAGAGCGGGTTGGGTGGCGTTGCCACAATTCGGGGGACTTTCCCCCGCGCCCCCGCTCGTCAGGAGACGGAAGCCGTCCCCCGACACCCCCTCGCTAAGGGAAATAAGAGGGGACGGGTGGAGAAGCGATCGCGGTTGGAGCGTAGCCTTGGCACGGATGGCTTAACCCGAATTGACGTTATTGAGAATAATCAATTCATTTGGTGCCCAAAGCGCCGCATCAGAGTTGAGCGTTTACAGGCCGTCAAGTCATACCTCCAGTTGTGCTTGAGGTAGTCTAACAACGCTTCAATTCCGGACTGGTTTGAGGCGGATTTGTTGAAATTGGGGGTTGGAGGTTAGGTCATAAGTGATTGCTCATGGGTCATCGACGTTAGCAGCGGCAAGCGGACAATTAGGGTTGCGCCCTGTCCTTCGCCTGCACTTTCGGCATGGATTGTACCGTTGTGGAGTGTGACTAAGTGGCTAGCGATCGCTAGCCCTAACCCTAACCCATTCTCTGAATCGGAATCTCTGGATTGACGGAAACGATCGAATATATGAGGCAGAAAATCGGCGGCAATCCCAATACCCGTATCGGTGACCCGAATTTCGGCATAAGCGGCATCTGGAGAACGGTTATCGTCAGTCACTAACAGTTCAACAGCAACGCTGCCTGATGTTGGAGTGAATTTAATGGCGTTGGATAGGAGATTGCAGATAACTTGCTGGAGGCGATCGCGATCACCCATCACCACCGCATTAGTCATTTGGACTGGATCGGTGATTCCCCACCACACCAGGCCAATTCCTTTTGCTTCAGCGAGATGGTGGACAGTGGCGATCGCAGTCTCGATTACGGCTTCTAATTCGATGGGTTGAATCTTCAACCGGAGCTTGCCTGTGGTGATTCGAGAGATATCCAGCAAGTCTTGCACCAATTTGGCTTGTAGCGTCGCGTTACGCTCGATGGTGTCCAGCGCTTTGGTCAACATGGATGGACTGGGTGGACTAGTTCGCAGCAAGCGTGTCCAACCCAAAATCGAGACTAGGGGAGTGTTCAGCTCGTGGGAAACCGTTGATAGCAGTTCATCCCTTCTGCGGATGTTGGTTCTTGCCTGATGCAGCGCCTCCCCTCGCAATTGTGCCATCTGAAGATGGGCATTGACGCGAGATACCAGTTCTTGCGCCGAGAAGGGTTTGATCAGGTAGTCGTCTGCTCCGGCTTCTAGTCCTTCGACGATCGCTTCTTCTCCGGCACGAGCCGAGAGCAAAATGATGGGAACTTCTTTGGTGCGGGGGTCTGCCCGCAATGCCTGAAGCAACTCGAAGCCATCTAGCCCTGGCATCATCACATCACTCAGGATCAGATCGGGCACTTGCGATCGCGCCGCCGCCAGTGCCACTCCTCCATCGGCAACGGCTTCTACGTGGACATATTCGCTCAGGATGCGGGTCAGGTACTCTCGCATATCGGCATTATCATCAACCAGGAGAACGCGGGGTTTTGAAGGATGAAGGATGAGGGAGGTCTTCGACCCGCTTCGCGAGGAGGGATGAAGGGCGGTTTCTGATTCATCATTTACCCTTCCGTCTTCATCGTTTTCAGGGAGCCACCGCTCTGCCGCTTTGACATAAAGGGTTGCATCGATCGCGGTTGAGGCTAGGGTGCGGGTTAGCTGGATGCGATCGCCTTCATCCTGAAGGCGATCGCTAGGTAGGTGTTCTTTGCCCAAAGGAAGGGCGATCGTAAAGCAGGTTCCCTGTCCTACAGTGCTGCTCACGTCGATCGTGCCGCCATGTAGTCGGACGAGTTCATTCACTAGGGCTAGACCAATTCCTGATCCTTCATTCGTTCGTGCTTGGGTGCCTCGCACCTGATAGAACCGCTTAAACAGATGAGGCAATTCATCGGGCGGAATCCCAACGCCTGTATCCCGCACTTCTAGAACAACGTGGGGGAATGAGGGTGACGGTTTGACCTCTGATCTCGATACTCCGAGTTCCAAGCTTGAAGTTCCGAGTTCCGAGCTTGAAGTTCCGAGTTCCGAGCTTGAAGTTCCGAGTTC
>NZ_JCACKG010000238.1:22266-55586 GCF_059505265.1 Myxacorys chilensis
AAGTTCCGAGTTCCGAGCTTGAAGTTCCGAGTTCCGAGCTTGAAGTTCCGAGTTCAGAAGGCGGAGTTCCGAGTTCCGAGCTTGGAGTTCCGAGTTCCGAGGTCGAAGTTCCGAGTTCAGAAGGCAAAGTTCCGAGTTCCGAGGTCGAAGTTCCGAGTTCAGAAGGCAAAGTTCCGAGTTCCGAGGTCGAAGTTCCGAGTTCCGAGGTCGAAGTTTCGAGTTCAGAACCTGGCACTTGGGGTTCTGAAGGGAAACTATCAACTTCGGCAGTCGAAGTCTGAAGCGTTTCCCTTGCTTCCGCTCTGATAGATAGGGTAATTTCCCCCTCAAAGGTGAACTTAAAGGCGTTAGAGAGCAAGTTGAGGACAATTTTTTCCCACATCTCGCGATCGACATACACCGCTTCCGGCAACGGTAAGCAATCGACAATCAGCCGCAGTTCCGCCCGCTCGATCGCAGATCGAAATACACTCGCTAGTTCGGTTGTGAACTGTGCCAAATCGGTCGGTTCATAAACGGCTTCCATCCGTCCGGCTTGGATGCGAGAAAAGTCGAGGAGCGTATTCACCAGTTTCAGCAGGCGAAGACTACTGCGATGAGCCAGATCTAAGCCTTCTCGATGAGCGGGAGGGAGCGTGCGATCGCTCAACGCATCTTGCAGAGGAGCCAGCATCAGGGTTAGCGGCGTGCGGAATTCGTGAGAAACGTTGCTAAAGAAGATCGTCTTGGCGCGATCAAGTTCTGCTAGAGTTTCGGCGCGTTGGCGTTCTTTTTCACGGGCAACCTGTTCTCGAACCCGTTGAACTTCTGATTTACGCAATTCTTCTTCAGCGCGAGCGCGTTCGACTGCTGCCCAAGTGCGCTCTGCCGTCTCTTCGACGATTGCAACGTCATTCTTGCTCCACCTTCGCACTGTGCTGAAGGTAACGACAAAAATGCAAACCCAGCGATCGCTCTTGACGAGCGAAACCGCGACCAATGCTACAGCGTTTGCTTCGGTGAACACCGCCCGTGTCGCTTGACTCAACCTTTCGTCCGCGTTCACATCCTCGACAACGACCGTTTCGCCCAGCCGCAATCGCTCGCTCACCTCGCCGAACGTGCTCACAGGTAGGCGTCCGAGCAGTTTCGGGTAGTCGCTGCCCGCGTAATTGTCGGTGATGAGATACGTTTCGCCATTGTCCTCAACCTCGGCATACAGTGCGCGTCCTCGGTGAACTTGTTCACCGAGGACGCGCGTCGCCGTTCGTTGAATTTCAATTGGGTCGGAGAGCGATCGCAGCGCATCCGACAACTTGACCCGAAACGCATCCATCTTGGCAGCTTGACGCAGTTGTTCTTCGGACTGTTTACGCTCAGTGATATCTTGGGAGACGACTGCAACACGGCGATCGCTGACATCACCGACTTTAACCACGTAAAAGTCATACCATTTTTGATCCAGTGGGCTATATCGCTCCAATCGCTCACTTTTGCCTGTGCGGGCAACACGACCAAAAATCTCATACCAAGAGGGTTCATCATTCGGGTTAATTTCCCTGAGCCATCGTCCGGTGAAATCTTGCCCAAACATAGCGATCGCCGCTCGATTTGCCTCCACATATAGGAGGTCAACGGGCTGATCGGTTTCATCAAAAATCACATCAATGAGAAAATGCCCTTCATCAATAGAGTTGAACAGCGATCGATATTTTTCTTCCGACTCGCGCAGGGCGGCTTCTGATTGCCGCTGCTCGATCAGGTCGGCGGCTTGACGCACCAGTAAATCGAGAAACCGCAGTTTGCGATCGTTCGGTCGATAGTGTTTGCGCCAGTGGGTCGAAAGCATGCCGATGAGGTTGCCCGATCGCGCAATCAACGGGGTGGACTGTGCCGAGAGATAGCCAGCCTCAACGTGCACTCGCATCGATCCGTCGGGGTCTTCGCTCTGGGGCACATCAAAATCAACGAAGGCGCGGTTACCTGATGCCAGCGCCATCCCACAGGACGTGTTTGAACTGGCCCTAACGCGATAGAAATGATCGGTCATTGTGCGATCGAAGTTCTGGGTGGCAAGCAGCACCAAATCTTGCGTCGCTTCATCGAAAGTTTGAACTGAGCCTGCATCGGCCTGGGTGAACGTAATGGCAGCCGCCATAATTTTTTGATAGAGCGCCTGAATGTTGCTTTCAGTGACCAGTTGTACACTGAGGTCTTGCAGCAGTTGCGTATCTACAAGATCCGCCGCAATGGTTGCGTCTGACCGCTTTTGATCGGCTCTGTACTGTTCCCCTTCATCTGCAAAGACAACATTCTTTGCCAATAATTCCTGAAATTGGCGTTGAGCCAGTAGGGCAGCAGCGGTAAAGTCTGCCAAACCCGTCATCACCCGCACATCTTCCAGGTCAAAATGACACTGTTCATCGTGCGACATCATCCAGATCGTGCCAAAGGCGTGGCAATCTGAGATTAGGGGCACCACTAATGCTTCCACGATTCCTTCGGAGTGGCGCTCTGCGCTAAGCGGTGTGTTCGCATCCTGGAAGTCCGTGTATCGTTCGGGATAGGAAAAAAGCAGGGGAGTGCGGCGCTCAAGACAGACGCTACAGAGGCTAAAGTTGCGGGGGGTGGTGCTATTGAAAGATTTACCCTTAAATTTGCCACTGACCGATTGTGCCAAGGTTCCAGCTAATGCGTGAGCGCGAAAGACTTCTTCCCCTGCCGCTGTCGTTTCTAGCAAGCTCACCCCTGCTGAGCCTGCCTGACAGAGTTCTAGCGCTAGGTCTGCCAACGTTTGTATCAGACTGCCTGAACCATGTGCCATCTGTTGAGCTAGAGTCCGCATTGCCTGATTCTCTGCCTGCCAGTTAGGAGAACGAGAAGGGCGTCGAGATAGCTCCTCTGTGATCAAGATGTCGTCTAAGGTGACGATTTCAGGTTTTTGTCGTTGCATGGCACTTGTCGCTCCCCCACTGGAGCATCCGCAGAATTCATTAATAGTAATTGAACGGTAAAGGTTGCTCCACGTCCTGCTCCCTCACTGGCAACCTCGATCGTGCTGTGGTGCACAACCCTTCATTCAGCACTCAACACTTTCATCAATGCCCAGCCAATTGAGCCACCATCTCAATCCATTTAGTGGGATGAGCCAACTTGTGCAAATGTGCTTCAAAGCCCGCCTTCAGCGCTTTCTCCCGATCCTCGTCCAGATAAGCGGTGACCGCGACGGCGGGAATATGCCCTCCCTGCCCAGCTTCTAACGCCCGGATTTGCCGAATCAGGCTATAGCCATCCCCATTGGGCATCCGAATATCGCTTACCAACACGTCAGGATGGAACCGCTTTAGCTCCTCTAATGCCTCTGCTGCGCTGGTGGCTACCTTTACACCAATGCCAGAGGATTCCAAAATAGTGGTAATAAATTCGCGGATATCTGCTTCGTCATCGACTACCAGCACCCGTAAGCCATCCAGAGATTGAGGCAATATTCTCTCTTTTGCTCCAATGCTTTCTACGGGCTGTTGCCCAGCCAACGGAGCAATTTTCACTTTGGGCAACTCCATAGGCGAAACCACCTGATGAGATTGGCTCAAGTTGTACACCCCAATCCGCAGGCTTTCAATTAGCCCATCCGGATTGCGTACGATCGCAACATGCCACTCAGCCGCAAACGGCTGACCGTTCCGTGGGCATACATTCATCTGCCAAACTTGTGTCCCATGCTGTTGGGAAAGCTGGTTCAATCGAGTCCGAAAGGCTGAGCGATCGCCTTCTGCCACGTACAAAACGAGGGGTTTCCTGGCTAGATAACGTTCGGGGACGTTGAGGAGTTGGGCGATTGCCCGGTTCGCTTCCAGAATGGCACCATCGGTATTGGTCGTTAAATAGGCAATCGGTGAAGACTGAAACAAATCGCGATAGTGATAATACCCCGCAGTGGCTTGCTGATTTTGTTGGAGCAGATCTTCCTGAGTAATCTCGATTGCCTCCAAGTTCACCTGCATCTGCTCATAAATCGTGTGCAGATCTTCAAGTGCGGCATCAATTTCTTGCCAAGCTTTCGTATCTTCCCTTTGCAATGCCGCGATTTGCTGTCGAATCACTTGAAAATGAATTCTAACCGGAGCGTCACTCATAAATCATGCCTGGTGATGTACTATCTACTGGCTCTACCTGGCAGTCATTCTATGAGTTTTCACTCTATCTAAGGGGCACAGAGAGACTTCAGCAGATAAAGAGTTTTCTCCAGTCTAGTGAATCCGTAGAAGAAGCAACCAAAGAATTTGAAAGGCTTATGAATTGGGGTGCAATCAGAGTACATGTAATGTAGTGCCACGAAACGCTGAAAGCCCCTCAACTTCTGAATTTTAGGTGGCAACTGGTTGTGCCAGCGTAACATTCGTTTGGTGAGCAGATCGAAGATCGTGAGTTCTCCTTCAGTCAGCCTTTGCGCGATCGCTCGTTGCAAGGATCGCCGCGATCAGCTTGTCAGCGAGATCGAATAGGATGGATGGCTCATGAACTGGTTACTTAACCCCCAATATGAATCGCAGGCCGCAGTTGAGGGTTCTTTTCAGCCTTACGAAGCACTTCGCGCGTCACCACAGCAATATCACCTTCACCAAACAGAATGAAGCGCAGCAAGTATTGAATCGGATTGCCCTCTACCCAGCCGAAATAGGCGTGCGGCAACTTGTCGGTTTGGTCGCGAGTCGCTAACAAAATCGCCGCGATCGCGTTCGGGACAGCAGCGCTCTCAGCTCTCAAAATCCGATAGCCTCCAACCGTAATGCCTTTGACTCGCACACTGTTTGCAAACTCGGATGCGTCAGCAATTTGAACTTCTAAAAACAGAACCGCATCGGACTCTGGAATATGATTATCCTCCCGGACTTCCTGTTCTTTCCAGTAATATTCTTCGACATCTCCCGTGTTCAGCCGATTGGCAATGAACCGGACTGTATCTTGGCTGGCTTCGGTAATAAACCGACGCGCAGTTTCATCCATTTCAACTTGCTCGACCCGCAGCTCTGTAGATCGCCATACTCGCGAAACTAGTGAAGTCACAACGATCGCGCCAATAAAAAAGCCAGCAATCCGAATGCCTTCAGGTCTTTCAATAATATTCACAACGGTTGTGTAAAGAAACACCACCGTGATTGCTCCGAACGAAAAGATCGCTGGTTTTGCCCTATGGCGACGAGTCGAGAGGGTTACTGCGACTGCCGCCGAGGTCATTAGCACCAATACCCCCGTGGCATAGGCTCCACCCTGGGCCTCTACATCCGCTCTAAACAGAATGGTCACAGTGAAAGCAATGGCAGTATAAACCAGAACTAGCGGACGCGAGGCCCGCGTCCAGTCGGGGGCCATGCCATAGCGCGGTAAGTAGCGCGGCACAATGTTGAGCAATCCTGCCAGGGCTGAAGCACCCGCAAACCACAAAATTGCGATCGTGCTGAGGTCATAAACGGTTCCAAAACCATTTCCCAGATAACGATGAGCAAGATAGGCCAGTGCTCGTCCACTCGCTTCCCCTCCCGCTGCAAAGGCTGCTGGTGGAATCAGCAGGGTGGTCACCAAGCTACTGCTCAGCAGGTAAAAGCTCATAATCAGTGCCGCTGCGGTCAGTAGCTTGCGCGTGTTACGGATGCGTCCGGTTGGGTGTTCGTCGGTGTCGCTATCGCTTCCCTTCACTAGCGGCATCACAACTACGCCCGTTTCAAACCCTGATAAGCCTAACGCCAGTTTTGGAAACAGCAGCACTGCCACACCGAGCATTGCAACAGGATTGCTATGACTAGCAAACAAGGCGCGTTGCCAATCGATAATGACAGCAGGTTGATAAACAATTTGGGATACACTAACGCCAATTGTAATCAGATTCAAAAGCAGATAAGCACTGACCAAAAAAAACGCTAACCCAATCGCCTCCTGAAATCCTTTGAGAAAGACAGCCCCTAGTAAGGTAATGAGAACAAGCGTAATGGCAACCGCTTGACCATGCAGAAAGTGAGGGGCTAACGGATTTTCAATAATATGGGCCGTCGCATCCGCTGCCGAAAGGGTAATTGTAATGATGAAGTCAGTTGCGACAAAGCCCAACAGACAAAGCACAAAAAATTTGCCCTGCCACCACGGTAGGAGATGTTCCAGCATTGCAATCGACCCCTCCCCATGCGGGCTTTTGGCCGCAATCCGTCGATAGATGGGCAATGCACCAAACAGGGTTAACAACACCAAAATTAAGGTCGCCACTGGGGAGAGAGACCCAGCTGCTAACGCTGCAATTCCAGGCTGATAGCCCAAAGTTGAAAAATAATCGACTCCAGTGAGGCACATGACCTGCCACCAAGCATGGGTTCGATGGACATGCTCCTTGGAATAAGGGCCTTCCTGGGTTTGCTTGTCCTCTTCAAGCAGCCAGTGCACCGCTTTCTTGTAGTACCTGCCCGAGTTAATTGCGCGAATCATGCCCCTTCCACCTTGCTGATGAGACCGCACTGTCACATACCGCGCTATTTGATTTCTTACGCACTTTGAGGGAAAGGGACTCAAACAGCTCTAATTCACGAAATTCAGGTTGCTTTACCCTGAAAGCGCCGCTGGCTTTTCACCCACTTTTTCGACCCACTATGGTAAGAACTCATCCATCCGGTTACGCGACAGCAGTTAACTGGTTAATTTTACGCTCTAATCTAGAAGGACGTCCTGAATCTGTGAAGGCTATTCGTGGTCGCGATCGCTCTTTCAGAAATGAGTGGCCTGAAAGGAGCATTCCGTTTTGCGATGGAACAGAAAGCGTCCGTGAGCGATCGCAGCTTTGACAGGACAAATTTTTAGTCTTTAGGAGGACTAAAAGGAGCACATCCTTAGTAATCAACGACATTAATCTATGAAATTGCAGCCGAGATGTCGAAAAACATCGAAAACGGCACCAATTCTCAATTCGCGGAACTTAATGTGCGAATGTACAACAAAAGGCTTAAAAAGCCCGTGGCGAGGATTGAACTCGCGACCTCACCCTTACCAAGGGTGTGCTCTACCAAGCTGAACTATCTTCCCTATAGAGATTTCAAGCATTCTCAATAAATTTGTCTACCAACTGTCTACCAAATTTTTACCTTTTCTAACCAAGCATCGAAAATGCCCTATTTTAGGGGGCTTTAGACTTCTCAAGATTTTTCAACTTCCGAAACTAGTGTTGTCTTCTCAAAAATGGATTTAAGAATCATTTAACAATTTGCGGTAAATAAGAGATTGCGATCATTTGTACTCGTGCGTAAAATTGAACGTCAATTGCGTCAGACGCTTTAGTGAGTTTGTGCAGTGTTCAACATCCGGGAAAATAAACGATGGCTGACTCCGTGAATGTGTATCTGAATCGTTTCTTGGTACGACAGTTAAACGAGGCAGACTGTGCAGTGTGGCGCTACAACTGCACCTTTGACGCTATCCCTGAACCCGAAGCGATTTACAGGGAAGTGGGACGCATACTATGGGCAATCAAACTTCCCGGAGCCAGAATAGGGGCTGCGATCGCAACCCAAACTCCTATTGCTTCTGAAAATATGTCAGGGGAAGGCTGGTCATTACAACCTAGTGGACAGGAGGTTTTAGATCCTGAAGATTCCAGCGATCGTGCTGTGTTGGAGCAATTGGCGCGGCGCTGGCTAGAACAACAACTGCGCCAACGGCGTAAACCTTTTGAGCGTGCTATGGGTAGCGGTATCATTGTTTGGAGCAGCCAAAACATTGAACATGCTGGAGAAGGTTGGCAGGTGCATAAAGGGGCACATCTAAATATTGTGATTGATTCTCAAGGTTACCTTTACCTAGAGATTGATCAGCATTACCGCTTCTACACACCTTGGCTGTTTGAGGACTGGCTAGAGAATTACCCTGAAGCACCTATTGGGGTAGTTCGCAACACGTATGACGAGCAGACATGGCAAGTTACTCGTGTGAGTGAAGAATTACCAGAAACCGTTATGATTCCAAACTTAGGAATTAGTCTGGCAGATTATCACCTACAAAAAGGCGCGACCGACACAGAAATCATAGGTTCTAGAGTAGTTTACGTTCGGAGAACAACCGGAGGCAGCCGATCACAGGAAGTCGCACATTTATCAAGAAGGCTGCGACCTAGCATTTCGATGGAAGTTTTGAGTTATTTAGTCGAATCCGGTCAGCCTAATGCTGCCAAAGTATTCAAAAGCATCCGCCAACCTGTCGGAGTTCGTTTTGAAAAAAGTGCCGAGATCGCTAGTTGGTTTATTAAGAATATTTATGAGCTAAACGGCAAGGTAATTATCCCTCACGTCAAGCAGGGATTTTGCCTAGCGGCTGAGCCCTTGCTGGCTTGGAAAGGTACGGTTGCACGTCCTGAAGTCGCACTAAGAAGAGGGTGTCTGCGTACAGGGGAACTTAAATTCGGTTGTCTTAATTTAACTGGAGAAGCTCATTGGTCTGCCTTGGTGAAACAACAGTTAACGACAGTATCAAAAGCAAATGAGGTGGAACTTGATTTGGAAACTGTTCTGACTCAGCAAGATTTACCCGATCGGGAGATTGCAAGGCGACAATTTTGGCAAAGTCTTGCTCAAGATGACATTCGCACGATGTTGGTTATCAGCTCGTGGCTGGGGGATAGCAAGAAAACACAATTGCGCCGGGAAGCGCTACAGGCTGGTATTGCATTGCAATTTATGCTTCCTATGATTAAGCCCGATAAATATCGAGCTGCCAATATTACGCTCGGACTATTGGTAAAAGCAGGATGGCAACCCGTGGGAGTCAAAATGCTAGAGAATGAGCAAGCAGCAGACATCGCGATCAGCTTTGATGCAGGCACAAATCGAGAGATGTTTTACGGAACGAGTGCTTTTGCTGTGCTGGCAGATGGGCAAAGTTTGGGATGGGAGATTCCAGAGGCTCAACCTGGCGAAAGATTTTCGGGTAGAGCAATTTGGCATGCCGTTTTGAGCGTTGTCAGCCGGTTTGAAGAAGCGGTTGGGCGAAAGCCACGCCGCATCTTACTGATGAGAGACGGCTTCGTCCGCGAGAATGAATTTGATTTGACAATTCAAGAACTCGAAGTAGAGGGAATTGCGATCGATCTTGTGGAGGTTCATAAATCGGGTGCAGGAAGAATGGCAATTGTCTCGGAAGGCAAGTACTTCGATGCAGCACCAGGCGTGGCTGTTCAATTTGACGAAAACAGATTTCGCCTAGTGACAACGCGGGCAAAAGCAGGCGGAAGCGCCCGACCTCTAGAAATTGTCAGACTACATGGAGACGCACGCCTGGGTTTATTAGCGATCGAGTTATTTCGCCTCAGTCAGTTCCACCCGGCGAGCGCATTCACGCCAAGTCGTCTTCCAATGCCACTCCACTATGCCGATCGCATGATTAAAGAAGTACAGCGAATTGGGCAGATCGGAGTTTTACATGGAGTTGATCGAAAAAAGATTTTTGCTGCCTGATCTGTCTGTACTGCCACAAAACTGACATCTTTGTAACCTAGTTAGCCGAGGCTTCCGAAGGTCATGCTGGTGATCGATTTAGCGAATTTGGGAATGCTAGAGCTTATCATCTAATACTCACTCAGCCAGCGGTTTTCGATCACACTTAAACAAATCAGAAAAACTCATGATGTCCAACACAGCGAATGGTAACGGACAGGCAAAGCAAAATGGAAATCCTGCCATTCTTACCCGTTCTGTAACCCCCAACGAGAGTAGCTTTAAAGTACTTGATGCTGTTACCGCTGGCAATTTCAAGGTTGAAATTCTCGGCTACAACAGGCTTGCTGGCGTAAGCGACCCTTATACTGCTCAAACCGTTTTTTTTGCGAACCAAGCAGGAATGCAACTCAAACAGGTCAGGATTTCTCTAAAGGATGGAGAAGCGCAACTTGAAGCAGGTGCTTTACATTTCATGCGAGGGGGAATCGAGATTGAGAACAAAATCGGCGGGATGGCTGGTCTTGGAAAAGCTGTGATGAATAAGTTGCTAACCCAGGAAGCTGCCTCTATGCCACGTTACCGGGGTAGCGGCGAGATCTATCTCGAACCCTCCTTCGGTCACTTTCTGATTTACCATCTTGATAACGAAGAATTGATCGCAGACAAGCGTTTATTCGCGTGTAGTCAAGGCTCGATCGAAGTTGGTATTGCGATGCAGAAGAATCTTTCATCAGGACTTCTAGGTGGTGAAGGATGGTTTCAAACAAAAGTGCGTGGCACCGGAATTTGCGTGTTTGAATTGCCTGTTCCAGCCGAGGAAGTCATGTGCATTCAACTAAACAACGAAACTTTGAGAGTAGATGGCAACTTTGTACTCATGCGATCGGGCAATATCGAATTCACAGTTGAGAAATCCACCAAGAGTCTGCTTGGAACCTTGAGTAGCGGAGAGCTATTGCTGCAAACTTTCCGAGGCACTGGAAAAGTCTGGCTTGCTCCGACTCAAGGGATTTATCAGCAGATGCGAATGAACGGTATTCAAAGCCTGAGTCATACGCAAAAGACATCAGGCACGTCTACTTAATTCTGAAGATTATTGACCTGTTTTCTGAAGATTTCAGTATCCTACTTGTGTTGTAGATAGCATGAAAGCATCATTGTTACTTGGTTTCACGATCGCGTCTTTCTCTCTTCTCTTCGCTCAATCTGCTAAAGCAGAATTGCTGAATCTAGGTCGAGCTTCTGGTGGGCAAATGATCAAGCTTGATACTGAATCGATCCAACGAAATGGACGAACGATGAGTTGGTGGGCAGGCTTTACGTACTACCTGGGTGATGAACGGCTTAAAGCTGGTGCTCATTGTGGACAAGGCGTTTGGCAAATTGAAGGCGAGAAGAAGACTTATAAGCCGCAGTCTCAGACAACTCGCAATATGATTAATATCGTATGTTCGGCTCGACATATCGAGGAAAAGGAAGATATCGGCTATATGTTGGTGTTCGATCCGCCTTCCAATGTTCGATCAACACCGGGTGGTGCAGTCAAATGCACGATCAGTGCAATGCGCGTAATCTCAGTTTATGTTGAGCCTCGCGGTGATTGGTTCTCTACCGATGCTTGTGGTGGTAATGGATGGATTCATCGAAGCCAAGTTCGTGCTTTTCGCTAGAACACATCGATCTCTTCTCTCCCCATATCGATCGTCGGCTTTTCGGACTCTACCTAGCCTTGTTTTGAAGACACACTAATCGGATGCGATCGCAAACTTAAGCTCCATTTGAGCGCTGGTCGATTCCAATTACCGAGGTTATAGTGTGTTTAGGCGATCTGTCGTTGTAGCGTAACGAAGAAAGTCATACAAATATTTCAGCTTATCCATAACGGAGGCTGTTCTCGCAATGCACTTGCTTGAGCAGCCTTCGTTTTTTTTGCGAAAATCTAAATTCGCTATAGTTCAGATGAACTATAAAAGGCTGTATTGTTCATTCGATTGGAGTCACGATGAAAATTAAAGGACGTGGACAAGCAAAAATTTTGTCTTTGGAAGAGCGAGAGCGTTTCTTCTCAGAGGGGTTTCTATGTGCAAGAGATCGGGCGCTCAATGCAATCTGCTGCTACACAGCTTGTCGTATTTCTGAAGCTAGACAACTTCAATATAAGGATGTGTTTCATGCAGACAAAGCGCGGGACATCATCGTCTTTGGAAAAAATATCACCAAAGGTAAACGCGCAACCCGACAGATACCTATGCATTCAAGATTAGCTGAGTTTCTAGAGCAATATCAGCAAGAGTCGCTTGAACTGCTATCAATCAAGAAAAAAGTCAGGCAATGGGATTACAAAAGCCTTTCCTGTCCAAGCATTCTTTCGCCCGATGGCAAGATTATTTGTCCAAAATGCGAAAGCACACTAGTTACCACTGCTGGTCAATCCAGAGGAATCAAGATGTACAAGTGCAAAGCTTGTCTACATCGTTTCCAAGAGAAAACTGCTTTCACGGAATATCCAGAATTGAAAGACAGAATCACCAAACTGGGAGTTTTCAATTCGACAAGTTATGGGTTTCTGTTTCTCAATCCTCAAAATCCTTATTTATTTCCAGGCTCTGGTGGAAATGGCTGTATGTCTCTCACGACAGCCAAAGAGATATTTTCAGCCGCTCGTGAAAGAACTGCGATCGAAGGGTCTGCAACACATAGCTGGAGGCGGACTGCGCTAACTAATATGAGCGCAGATAAAGTTCCACTCAGGACAATGCAAAAGGTATCAGGCCATGAACGTTTGAGTAATCTTCAAAAGTATGTGGAGGTAACAAGAGAGCAAATGGCTGCAGCAATCAATCAATTACCGTTTTTTCAAGTTCAAAATGAGGAGCAGATTCCATGAAATTTGGGCGCTATGGTCAAGCAAAGATTTTGACGAAAGATGAAATCTTCCAGGTTTTGTACCACGGTTTGAAGCGATCTCGTGATCGTGCGTTAGCAGGTCTATGCCTGTATACAGCTTGCAGAATTTCAGAAGCACGACAAATGCTACTGCGCCATGCGTTCGATCGCGATGGAAACGTTCAACTAGATATGGTAATTCCTTGGCAACATACAAAAGGACAAAAAGACACCAGAGTAATTCCGACTCATCCCGAGCTAGCAGTACTGCTTCAACAATATCAAAACGAAGCTCACGCGCTGTTCCAATTAATAACACTCAAAGGTGCATGGGCACATCAGAGCCTTGCTGAAGGAGACAAGCTAAGGATCAGTGACTTGCGCTGTCCTCAATGCGGCTCAAATTGGATCCATCGTGCTGGCACGTATACCTATCGCGAACAATCAGAACCTCGATACTTTTGCAGAGCCTGCAATTATACGATCCGAGAACGCAATATCCAGACGAGCTTTACGAACCCATCCGTTGAGCCAAGTCCTAGCTACGACACTTATGGTGTGAAAAACTCAGCGAATTATGGCTTTCTCTTTGTTGATTCTAGTAACCCATACCTATTTCCTGGCAGGGATGGACAGGGCTGCTTAAGCTTGCGTCAATCTCTAAACATTATGAAAGAGGCTTTTGACGAAGTAGGTCTGATTGGCGCTTCATCGCACAGTTGGCGGCGGACTTCCCTAACGACTATGCATCGAGCAGGTGTTCCGTTAAGGACGATTCAGATGATTAGCGGTCATCGCAGTTTAGAAGCCTTGCAAGGCTATCTTGAGGTGTCAGAGGAAGAAGTCCGAGCAGCGATTAACACTTTAAAGTGAGGTTTGTTACCACAAATAAAAAAAATGTCAATGACCGACCAAATGGCAACATTCTCGATCGTAAAGATGGGGGAATTCAGCCGATTCTGATTTCTCATCACGCGGATGAGGTGCGACGCATTGAGCGAGGCTATGGTAGCGCGGAGCGTCCCCAGGATTATCTCGAAAGTTTTCGAGAATTTTTGCTGGAGAATCTGAACCAAGTTCCAGCATTGTTGGTAGTAACACAACGCCCACGAGATTTAACGCGATCGCAACTGAAGGAAATTCGATTGTTGCTGGATGCGAATGGATACACCGAAAAAGCGTTGCAGGTTGCGTGGCAAGAGACAACCAATGAAGAGATTGCGGCTTCTATCATTGGCTTTATTCGTCAGGCAGCGTTGGGAGATGCGCTGTTGCCTTACAGTGAGCGAGTCGAGCGAGCGATGCGGAAGATTCTTGCCAGTCAGGCTTGGACTCCACCGCAACGCCGCTGGCTAGAGCGGATTGGGAAGCAACTGAAGGTCGAAGTGATTGTAGATCGAGAGAGTTTTGACCAAGGTGCATTTAGAACCGATGGCGGTGGTTTTGAGCGCCTGAATAAGACCTTTGGCGGACAGTTAGATGAGATTGTCACCCAGATTTGCGAGCAACTTTGGCAAGACGTGAGCTAGGGCTGTATTGAGCAGAGTTTCAGAAATTGCGGGGAATTTCGATGAGCGCAGGCATATACGTGATTCAGGAGAACGGGCAACTTGTAGAGATGGCAGAACGAGCGTATGACTCAGAGGCATTGCTACAGGAACTGCTTGAGAAATATCCAAACCTACTGGCTGGCGACCAAATCAATAATGCTCACCCGAGGCGCTGGCTCTTGATCTCCCGGGAAATGAGTGTCCCGTTTGAAGAAGCGGGTGCAGGGCGTTGGTTTGTGGATCACTTATTTCTCGACCAAGATGGAATTTTAACGTTGGTCGAGGTGAAGCGGAGCAGCGACACCCGCATTCGTCGCGAAGTTGTCGGACAAATGTTGGATTACGCAGCCAATGGAGTTGCCCATTGGACAGTTGACAGAATCCGTACCAGTTTTGAAGCGAGCTGCCAAACCCAAGATCAGGAGTCAGAGCAAGTCTTAGCAGAATTCCTCAATGGCGATGCCGATGCTGAAAAGTTTTGGCAGCAGGTCGCGACAAATCTACAAATTGGCAAAATCAGAATGCTATTCGTCGCGGATCAAATTCCACTGGAGCTTCAGCGCATTGTGGAATTCTTAAACGTGCAGATGAACCCAGCAGAGGTTCTCGCGGTTGAAATCAAACAGTTTGTGGGACAAGGGCTGAAAACGTTGGTGCCTAGGGTGCTCGGGCAGACGGTGGAAGCTCAAAAGAATAAGAGCCTAACAAGTTCTGAGAATCGGCAGTGGGACGAATCCTCTTTCCGTAAAGCTCTCGAAGCCAGGCGAGGGACAGAACTGGTTGAGGTTGTTGACCAGCTCATAGATTGGGCGCGGCGTAAAGAACTCTATTTGTGGTGGGGCAAAGGGCTGAAGTATGGATCAGTCATACCGATCCTAAGCCAGCACGGAAAAGACTACCAGCTGTTTACAGTTTGGACGACTGGTTCGATCGAGGTGGGGTTTCAGTATTTACAAAATAAACGACCGTTTGATTCTGAAATCCACCTTCTAGAGCTTTTGTCTCGGCTCAACGCGATCGCGGGAATTGCTCTGCCTGCCACGGTGATGACGAAACGCCCTTCGCTGCCATTAACGGTGCTACAGCCTGAAGCCAGCCTTCAACAATTTTTAGCGGCGTTTGATTGGGTGATCGATCAGGTTAAGCTGAATTAAAGCAGATGTACTAGAAGATTGTTTTTGAGCGTTACTTGACTCAGAGTGATTTTCGCGTACTCTGGATAGGTTCGATAGTCCACCCCGATCGTGCGTGATTCTTCATGACTGCAACCACTGATATTGTTCAAAAGCTTTGGAGCCTCTGTCACGTTTTGCGGGACGATGGCATCACGTATTTGCAGTACGTTACAGAATTGACCTACCTGCTGTTTCTCAAGATGATGCAGGAAACAGAGAACGATCGTCAGTTGCCAGAAGGGTATCGGTGGGCAGATTTGGTCAGTAAAGATGGCGTGGAACAATTGGAGTTTTATCGATCGCTCTTGCTGCATCTTGGTTCTAAAGATGCCTCGAAGCGGGTGCAGTCGATTTTTGCCAATGCTCAAACGGCTTTGAAGCAGCCGCGTATCCTCAAAAAGCTGGTACAGAGTATTGATGAACTGGACTGGTATTCTGCCAAGAAAGAAGGGCTGGGCGATTTGTATGAGGGATTGCTCGAAAAGAACGCCAGCGAGAAAAAGTCAGGAGCCGGGCAATATTTCACCCCAAGGCCGTTAATCGATTGCATGGTGGCGCTGATTCAACCGCAGGCAGGGGAATTGGTGCAAGATCCGGCGGCGGGTACGGGTGGATTTTTGATTGCTGCCGATCGCTTTATTAAAGAACAGACCGATGATCTGTACGATCTGCCCCAAGAGATGCAAGATTTCCAGCGTCAGCAGGCGTTCTACGGCATTGAGTTGGTGCAGGATGCTCATCGCTTGTTGCTGATGAATTTGATGTTGCATGGCATTGAAGGCGATGTCAGTATTGGCGATACGTTGTCTTCGGATGGGCAACGGTTGAAACGGGCGAATGTGATTCTGACCAATCCACCGTTTGGGACGAAGAAGGGGGGCGGGTTGCCATCGCGAGATGACTTTACCTATTCGACTTCTAACAAGCAGTTGGCGTTTTTGCAGCACATTTATCGATCGCTCAAACCTGAAGGACGCGCTGCTGTTGTGTTGCCCGACAATGTGCTGTTTGAAGATGGGCAAGGTCGATCGATTCGGGCGGATTTGATGGATAAGTGCAATTTGCATACGATTTTGCGCTTGCCGACGGGGATCTTTTACGCGCAGGGGGTGAAGACGAATGTGCTGTTTTTCCAGCGCGGGACGACTGAGAAAAGCAACACGCAGGCAGTCTGGATTTACGATATGCGAACGAATATGCCGAGCTTTGGCAAGCGGATTCCATTAACTCGTGAGCATTTTAGGGAGTTTGAGCAGTGCTATGGGGCTGACTCCAATGGCAAGAGTGAGCGAGTGGATCAAGGAGAGACGGGGCGGTTTCGCTGCTTTACGCGGGAGGTGATCGCGAAACGGGGCGATAACTTAGATATTTCTTGGCTGCGGGATGAAAGTTTGCAGTCGGATGAATTGCAGGAACCAGAAGTGATTGCGGCAGAGATTTTGGAGCGGCTGCAAGTGGCGACGAAGGAGATGGAAGCGCTGATGGTGTTGCTGGAAGGAGAGGAAGCGGCGGAGGCGGTGACTGCTTCGGTGGGATTGCCGCTACTTTAAGATTAGGTCAGGTGATAGGGAGGTTCCATGAGCCTTGAGCAAACGATCGATTTAGAACAAGTTTTGCGCCATCGTTTAAAGGTGTCTAAAGCTGCGATCGTGCAATTTTGCCAAAAGTGGAAAATTGTTGAGTTTGCGTTGTTTGGGTCGGTGTTGCGAGATGATTTTCGGGATGATAGCGATGTGGATGTGTTAGTGGTGTTTGAAGAACCTCATGATTTGAGTTTGTCGGCATGGCTGGACATCCGCGAAGAAATTGCCGCGCTGTTTGGGCGAAAGGTGGATCTGATTCAGAAGAAGCTGTTGAAGAATCCTTACAGTAAGGCTGAGATTTTGCGAACGCATCGGGTGGTCTATGCAAGCCAATAATCGTGATGCGACTTCGCTTTGGGACATGGTGCAGGCGATTCGGAATCTTCAAGCCTTTACGAACGATCGCACTTTGCAAGAGTACTTGGAGAGCGTTTTTATGCAAAGTGCGGTAGAACGTCAATTTGAGATTTTGGGTGAGGCAGCGCGGCGAATATCACAGGAATTTCAACAGGCACATCCAGAGATCGATTGGCGCGCTGTGATTGGGCTACGGAATATTATTGCTCATCGGTATGAGCAAGTTGAACAGGAGACACTTTGGAGTATTATTCAGACGGTTTTGCCTGACTTGCTGATGCAATTAGAAGCATTACTGCCGCCGTTGCCAGAAGAGTAAGAACGATCGCGCTTTTCCGGTTCACTTTTGTTTTGATTGGAGTGTGAATGACAATGAGTGATGATGGAAGGGCACACGCTAGAGATTAAATCAGGAGATAAACAAGATGTCGATCGTCAAAATTCCTAAACAATATTTGATTGCTGAAGATGATGATTCGATTACAGTTGACTTACCAGAACCTGCCTTGAAGCGGCTACAAAAGGATTATCAGAAAGTTGAACAAGCGCAGGGAATCTTGAAAGACCGTAAAGAAGAAATACTGTCTCATTTGAGTACACTTCGTCAGGAGTGGGAGCAATAAAATCTACTTTTTCTTTTGTTTGCTCTGATCGATGTGGATTGTGAATGATGATGAGTGATGAATTAATCGAATTGCCTGAAGGATGGCAATGGACTCGATTTGAAGAAATTACTACTAACTGTGATGGTCAAAGAATTCCAGTAAGCAGCAAAGAGCGCGAATCTAGACAAGGACAGTTCCCTTACTATGGAGCCTCCGGCATTATTGATTATGTTGATAACTACTTATTTAATGGTAAATATCTACTAATAGCTGAAGATGGAGCAAATCTCCTTAGCCGATCTACTCCAATTGCTTTTGAAGCTGAGGATAAGTTTTGGGTAAATAATCATGCTCATGTAGTTCAAACCATTGAAACAACGGTTCTCAGTTCTTACCTACGAGACTACATTAACTTTTCTGATTTAAGATTTTATATTTCGGGTTCAGCACAGCCAAAGTTAAATCAGAAAAATCTTAACTCTATTCCCGTTCCGCTTCCGCCGATCGCTGAACAAAAACGCATTGTTGCCAAAATCGAGGAGCTTCGATCGAAGACCCAAAAAGCGCGAGAAGCACTTGAGGCAATCCCGGAGATGTGCGATCGCTTCCGTCAATCCGCCCTTGCTGCTGCCTTTCGAGGCCACTTAACAATCGATTGGCGTGAACAAAACGCCCATGTTGAACCTGCGGAAGTAATTGTAAAAAAAAATCAACAAGAGAAAGCTCAAGCAGATGCTAGCTCCAGTAGAAAGCCGCTCAAGAGACCAACTGTTTCTGATTGGGACTTCTGTAACAAGTGGATCAAGAGGATGGGCGCAGTATTATTCTGACGATGGAGCAACTTTTATCCGAGTTGGTAATCTCGATCGAAACACAATTTCTCTAGATTTCCAGGAAGTTCAAAGGGTTAATCCTCCAATCGGAGCAGAAGGAACAAGAACACGAGTAAAAACAGGAGACATCCTTGTTTCCATTACTGCTGATATTGGGATGATTGCTCTTGCACCAGAAGATTTACCAGAAGCATACATCAATCAACATATTGCTCTTGTTCGCCCTCTTCCAAGTGTCTATGCTAATTATTTCGCTTGGTACTTAGCATCATCAGAAGATGGTTATAAACAATTTCAGCAATTGCAACGAGGAGCCACAAAAGTTGGGCTAGGTTTAGATGATATTCGTAGCGTTTGGATTCCTATTCCGCCTCTAACTGAACAAAAATTGATTGTTACTGCAATCGAAAGCATTTTCAAAACGATCGATCACATTCAACAACAATACGAAGTAGCAAAAGCACAACTTGAGAAACTCGATCGAGCCATTCTTGCTCAAGCCTTTCGGGGTGAACTTGTGCCGCAAGATCCTAATGATGAGCCTGCATCAGTATTACTCGATCGAATTCGGGAAGAGCGGGCGAAAGTGAGCGATCGTAAATCAACCAAACGAAAACGGTAAAATTAGGAAAGCGGTTGCTTCGCAGTTCCTCAAAGGGGTAATCGTTGCGCTGTGTGAATTTTTAGACTGGAGAACGCATCATGAGCACCGAAGAGCAACTCCTAGAGTATTGGCGCAAACTCCCGTCTGACGCTCAGCATCAAGTTTTAGAATTTACGCGGTCACTTCAGACCGAAGACAATTCACTAGACTTAGGCGTACCTGAGCATCTCACAATCCAATCGCGTGAGCATCTCGATCAACTCCTTCAAGCAGGACTCGAAAGCGGCGACTCGATCGAAGTCACCGACGAGTGGTGGGCGCAAAAACGCGATCAGCTCTTCAACAACGCGCCTGAAACCCGATGATTCGCCGAATTTCCATTCGCCCTGCTGCCATCGTTGACCTCGATCAGCACGTTGCCTACCTCAATCAAAACAATTCACAAGCAGCAATGCGCTTCTTCGACGCAGCTCGTCAAACCTTCGCGACTCTCGCCCGAATGCCTAGCATTGGACGCATTTATCGTACTGGGGAAGATGAAACCCAGTACATCCGAAGATGGTCAATCAAAGGATTCAAAAACTACCTCATCTTTTATCGCTCGGATGATACCGTGATTGAAATTATTCGCGTTCTTCATGCAGCACAGGATCTCGATCGTCTTTTGGAAGATTTTAATTAAAGTCAGCGATAGCTCCGCTACACGGGGACGTGCTCGTAAATCAACCAAACGGAAACGATGAGAACAAGAGAGCGATCGCTGCCTTTATTTTTCTGTAGATTGCGATCGTAGATGTGTAGCGATCGCTGCAATAAGGCTGATTATGCTACTCTACCTCTCATGTTCAACTCATGTTTTTGAATATCAAGAATTGAAAGATTTAGCTCAATTCTTCTTTACTCATAGTTTGCTTGCTTTGTAGAGTTTGAGTTAATTAAGGACTACAAAGCTGATTGATTTAGATTCTCTTCATTAAGCTTCTCTAAATGATTGATATCTAAAGTGGATAAAAACAGCTCATTGCAAAACTGAGATTGGCTAACGCAAGGCTCTACATTAGTCCCATAACCCTTCATATTTTTTTCAAGGTGTAAAACCTCTTATCTAATGAGGGTTCTAGCGATTTTGGCAATTCTTCAAACTCGGTATTAGAAATCGCTGAAAGCTTCTCTAGCTCTTGTGTTTTACACACTTCCATCGAACTAGGCTGATAGTGCTCAGGATGCCAAAGCTCGGCATAGCGGTAAAGAGTTCGGCTGCTAATCTTCTCAGCTTGAAGAGCTTTCATCCTCGCTTTCGTCGTTGCAGGTAATTGCCCATTTTGTTCGAGCCGAGAAACTGCCTCTCTAATGCGTCTCTGCGCATCTTCTGCTCGAATGACATTGATTGAAACCGCTTTTTCCTTGTCGTCACAAAGACCAGTAGCAGAGCGTTTTGGAGCACTACCCAAGGGCCAGTAGTAATTCTCTGCTGCGCGTGCCCAAGCTTTTGCCTTCGATAGAATTTCATGCTGGTGACGACACCACTGTTCATAGCCAGGGCTGCTTATTGCAGTTTGGTAGATAAATTCAGCAAGGCTGTCTTCTTGTAACTGCTCGAACACAACGCCGTAACAAGCAATCTTCTTCAGCAAATAATTAGTTTGTCCATGCGCAGTCCAGCCTTCTTCAATCTCGGTCTCAAGGTCTTGCCTCCAGTTTTCAAGATTGGGACTATGGCGTTTGCCTAATCTGCCTGGCTTGAGTTTAGCGACACCGATCGCGTTGATTAAGTCGTCTAAATCTTGTGCTCCTGCTGCAATATCCCATCGTTGAAGAAAGGTTGCTAAGTCATCTCCTTCGGGATTGCCGTCATGATCGAGTAGACAAGAACCTGAACCTAGCTGAAGGGGCAACCGATGACCGTTGTATTCAGTGAAACTGCCAGAAAGCGCATAGGTTTTACAATTTGGAAAAATCTCAAGCTGCCCTTGAGAGATTGCAAATCCCTGAGCTTCTAGGCAAAGTTTAATAGCTTTCGCTAATCCAAAAGTCGGAACGGTGGAAGATAGAGGAATGTAAAGATGTAACCCTTCTGACCAACTAGAGCGGATGAGAATTGTGCGGCAGATGCCGATCGTTTCCAAAGCAGCTCGCACCAATGGAAGTGATTCTGGATTTTGAGCGGGGTGGTAAGCACTATTTCGATCGATATCAATCAAGGCGTAGCGAGTTTTAGAACCAAATCTCACACCAACTAATTCAGACTCCTCCTGCCATTTTTGCCACAACAAACGAGGGCTCAAATTATAAGAAACCGTGCTCCATTGTGAGTCAGACTCATTAGCTCGGATAATCGCTTTCCAAGGGTAAGGAAAAATTTCACACAGACGTTGACCCAATAGGTTGCTTGGCAAAGGATCGCGACGTTTCTTAGACATGACTATTTCAATTTAGGTTGGCAGATTGGATCAATGTGATGCTCGAACTGAGTTGATAGCTTCCCTTGCTTTAGGAATAAGCAGCCGTAGATGTACTCTGCAGAACTTGCTAGAGCTGATATTGCTTATTTGAAAAAGCTGCATAGTGAAATTTTTCAGTTTCCCAGCGCAGGAAACTGAACTTATTGAATTCCTTGAAAGTTGATTTCCCTAGCTAGAAGCAATTCATTCCGAGCACTGTTCTCGAAATAAAGCTTGAAGATGCAGCCTGAAGCTGTGCAACTTCTTTCAAAGATGCTGCTTTACTGCACCTACAAGCATTAAGCACACCTAGTTTCGCTAGAGCGTTTTGATTTACGTCGAGCCGTTTTCTGATTACTAGGTAGACTCATGAAAAACATTTCGATCGCGCGCTCATGCGCCTGTGCGTCATCACGGTTGATTACCCAATCCATGAGGAGCACCTTGTTGTATCTCACAGAGCGCGAATTGATTCGTACCCAATGAATGCCCTCTCTCAGAACGCCATTAGCTCTCAACTTCTTCAGCGTATCTGGTGCATACCCAATCAATTGTGCGGCTGCATCCTTCCTAATAAAAATAGATTCCTGAGAAGCGGAATAACTCGTTAAGTTTGTCAAATTTACCTCCGACGTTAAATGACAAGTGAACCTAGCGCAATTACTTACGCGTTGTAGGTCCCCCTGAGAGGTAAACCGATTAAGCGCTTCAAACCACCTAGTCTGCGTTTCTATGACTTAGGTTTCATCAAAGCATGCACATAGTAAAGCACAAAAATCTAAAATGGAACGAAAAGAATAAATCTTTTTCCGATCAATCTAACCTAGGCTTCTAAATTTCCGGCAGCGTGGGGCGACTATTAACAATTCCAGCATAGTGCTTGAGCATTGTTTTCAAATCGTGTCCAGCAATGTGCGAAATCAGCACAGGACTCATCCCACTCTCAAGAGCATGGCTAATAACCGTGTGACGAGTGCTGTAAAACTTCCGATAGGGGACACCAGCCTCTTTCAACATTTTCTTCCAGATGCGTTGCGAGAAGTTGTGATCGTCAATTCCTTGCCCTCGTGGTGATGGGAAAACCAAATCATCTGGTTTTGCATTAGCTGGTTTTCTAGATAACAAAAGATGTTGCACTTTGGCATTTAGAGCGAAACTCCGATCTTTATTCATTTTTGGGCGGCATTGTTGTCCACGGCTCCACGGCTCGCCGATCCAAATACTTGAGCAATCTTCGGATAAGTGCCTCCAACGCAGACCAATCGCCTCACAGGTTCTACAACCTGTGCAGAGCAAAAACTCTACAAAATCAGCGTACTGAGCGTAATACTTGTTTTGCCGGAACGCCTGGTCAATCGCTCTTATTTCCTCTTTACTAAACGGTTTAGGTTGCTGTTTGGGCGGAACCTTGATTCGCCCTGCCCATTTTTTCCAGGGATTATGGCTTTCCTCATGCCATTCCCAGGCCGCCGCTAATTCTTCCAAACGACGTTTGATTTGGTTCTCAGACAAGCCTTGTTTAAATTGATGCTTGACGAATTCTTCCACATTGCGATCGTCCAAGAGTTTCACAGGCTTCTTGGAAAAATGACATTTCAAGTAATTGGACGTTGCTTGGTATTTCTCCATTGTTTTAGGAGTGACTTCTTTTGCCTTGTATTCCACAAAACTGCGAAACAAGGCTATCACTGTTAGCTCAGGCGACTGCTCAATTTCCAACTGTTTTTGAGGCTTATACCTTGCAAGTGTTGCGTCAAAGTGACCAGACTTGATATCTAGCTCAATTTGAGTTGCAGTTCGTTGGGCAATCCCTTGATTCGTCTTTGTGTCGGGCAACCCGATTGCAAAAGCACGCCGTTTCCCTTGATGGGTAAATCGCAAGCGTAACCACCCTTTGTCAGCTTCAACCTTGACCGTTCCTTTAGGGGTCTTAGTAGAGTTGCCTACTTGGCTCATGCTTGTTTTGGTAGAAATCATATGCGTAGCGCTCAATTAGTACGCTCGCATTATATTCGCCTGTTTTTCATCTACCAGTCCTCTACCAATATTGGGTCTAAAATTCCCAATAAATCCCCAATCTAGTGCCCTAATGAGAATAGGGAGCCATCGAAAATTAAGTATAAAAACGCAAAAACCCGCTCAATGAGCGGGTTTTGAAGGAAGCCCGTGGCGAGGATTGAACTCGCGACCTCACCCTTACCAAGGGTGTGCTCTACCACTGAGCCACACGGGCATTCAGGATTGCATAATACAAAAGAAAAATGAACTATTTTTCTTTTGTATTATGCAATCTCCTGTGGATGGGCCGAGCTGGATTTGAACCAGCGTAGGCGTAGCCAGCGGATTTACAGTCCGCCCCCATTAACCACTCGGGCATCGACCCTTGCTCTCCACAGATGCTAATAGTAGCACAACAGGTAAATGAAAGTAAAAGGGTAAACGGCAAAACTTTTATTTTTCCTCAACTTTCATTTGTTGGGCTAGAGCGGGGATGAGAAAGTCGGTCAGTGTATGAGCGTCAACGCCAAGTACTGTACGCGTCTGAGCAGCTAAACGACCTGCTTGTGCGTGCCACCAAACCGCACTCTGAACGATGTCAAGCAAAGATGTAGAGGCGGAAGCCGCAACTTTTTGAGCGACTAATCCGCCTAGCAAACCGGTTAGTACGTCGCCGCTTCCACCTCGTGCTAAAGCAGGCGTACTCTCTGGATTAATGCAAACCCTACCTTGCGGATCAGAAATGGTCACTCGTGCTCCCTTCAACAGCACGATCGCGCTCGTTTGTTTGGCGGCTTGTCGAACAGCAGTAATGCGACAGCTCATTCCTTCAGCAATGTCTGGAAAGAGCCGTTTAAATTCGCCCAAGTGAGGCGTCAGAATTGTCGGGGCTTGGCGCTTCTGTAGCGTAGGGATAGTTTCTTGTTGCGCCAAAATATTCAATCCGTCTGCATCTAGAACAAGGAAAGATTCGCTGTCTAAAATTTGCTGGACAATGGGAGATGCTTCTGTTGTCAGACCAGGACCACATGCGATCGCATTAAATGAGGACAGCACCAAGGATGCAGGAAGCTCTGCGATCGCGCCCGCTTCGGTTTCAGGACAGCCGATGATCAGTGCCTCTGGCAGTTGAGCAGAGAGGGTAGATTTGAGCGATTCGGGAACTGCGATCGACAGCATACCGACGCCACTTGCTCGTGCCCCTAATCCGGTTAGCAATGCGCCACCCGCATAGCGACGAGATCCACAAACCACTAGCAAATGACCCATTTTGTATTTATGAGTCGAAGCGGGGCGCACAAGTGGCAGCGATGCGATCGCCCATTGAGGTGTGACGCGCTGCACCTCTGGGGTTTTTCCTAACACCGCAGAAACGTCTGCGATCGGCACATCAAAATCAATCAATTCTGCTTGTCCGACATAGTCTAATGCCTCATCTTGTAGCAATCCGAGCTTCCACAGTCCCAGACAGAGGGTATGGGTTGCCCAGATTGCTGTGCCTAACACTTCTCCGGTATCGGCGTGCAGTCCTGAAGGAAGATCGATGCTTAAGCGGGGCATGTCCCATATATTTACGAGATCTATCAGTGTCGAAATGGGTTTTGTGAGCGCTCGATCTAAGCCAAAACCAAACAGCCCATCGAGCAAGAGATCACACTCCTGCAAGGGTTCAACAGACTGATAGCAAGAAACGCCTAGATTTTCGAGGTAGTGCAAATGGGCTGCCGTCAGATCCTTGAGGCGCGAAACCGGACAACATAGCCTAATTTCATATCCCTTGAAGTAGAGTTCACGAGCAACAACCAAGGCATCTCCGCCGTTGTGACCTGGTCCGATCAGAACTCCAATTTTGCGAACTGAGGATTGCGGATAAAGCGCTTGAATTCTTTGTGCAATGCGTCCAGATACTTTCTCCATTAATGCGGCGACTGGCATTCCTGCATCAAAAATGCGTTGCTCTATCGATCGCATCTGTGCCGCTGTTACAACAATGCGTTGCAGTTGCTCTAGCCTATCTTGAGGAGACATGTTCATGATGGTGTCTGCATTTAGTGATTAGGCTAGAGTACACCTTTGGTTCTAGCATCTTTCCCTTAATAGAGGCAGAAATTTGGAAGATACCGCTTCGCTCAGCTGTCAAATGTTATTTCTCATAGCATTTTGCTTCGTATTTGCTTAAGCGCTATTTCTTCTATTCATAATAGGTATTTGAGACAGTGATCTCATTTACCCGCAGAATTTTTATTCATAGCTCGATAGCGTCGCGAAGCAGTTCCCCCAGCGGGGTAATCGCGCATATTGAGCTTGGCGCGTAGCTCATCTTTAATCCGAATTAAAATAGAGTCTTCATCTAGCGAAGCTAAGATGTTTGTCACGACAGCTTTTGGTCCGTCCGGTCCCCAAGATGCACCATTGGCCAGATATGCTTTGGTGACCTGTCCAATTCCGTAAGACGAGATGCCGGCCACGCCTGCTTGAGTCAGTGCTACCGAAAGATAGGGACCCAACGATAGCCCACCCGTAGCCGGAGCTGATAAACCGAGTAACCCTTTAAGGGAACTGAGTCCAAGATTGGCGAGAAGTTCGCTGGCAGTGATACCTCCCATCGCGATCGCAATCTTTTGCAGCAGTGCGATCGCGCCTTGTTGGGTCATTTGAATCCCGTAGAGCTTTGAGAGCGCCAAAATCATTGCCACATCGATCGCCGCACTGCTCAGAATGTCTAACACCGTTATAGGATTTACGGCAGTGGCAACAGCTTTGGTAATCACGGCATTCCACACGATCCGATCGGCATTTTGCTCACGGATTGTCATTTTTCGCTCAACGACGCGATCGTTGATGTCATCGGCATACAGCATTGTGTTGAGCGCAACGAGAGATTTGCCTTCCCGGTGCAACACTTCTAGAATCTTGAGCTTCAGTTCATCAACTTGAGGAATGCCTAGAGTTCGCTGAATGGTGGTACGACCATCAGGACGTTTGACGGCTCTACCAATCAGGGGAGAAGCTGCCACCATAACAATCTCATCAGGTGATAATAAATCTTTGACGCGCTCATCACGGATCTTATGGTAGATACTCATGCGATCGGCGTCGGGGTACTGATCAATCTTGTTAAACACCAGAATGATGGGTTTGCCGACATTCCGCAGTTCTGACAAAGCTTGATATTCTACATTGGTCATGTCGCCGGAGACAATGAAGAGCAGCAAATCTGCTTGCTGAGCCACCTGACGTGCCAAGGCTTCTCGCGCTTCTCCATCGACTTCATCAATGCCGGGAGTATCAATTAGTTCAATTTGCGATTGAGACATTCCGGGCAGAGTCACTCGCTCGATCGTATGATCGCTGTCTGCCACTGCTTCTGTAGAAACACTCCAATTCGCCGTTTGGCGCACTTGAGTAACGCCGTGAATCGGACCTGTCTCGAACACGGTTTGCCCCAACAGCGCATTGAGAACAGACGATTTTCCTCGCCCCACCATGCCAAACGCGGCAATGTGAACCACGAGCCGATCGAGCTTTCCCAGCATCGTTTCTAGCCCATGAATTTCAGAGTCAAGCCCAGTGCGTTCTGAAGCTGTGAGATCAAGATTTTCAACCAAGGTGCGTAGAGTGGTTTGGGCTTGACGATAATTTAGCTCTGCCTGAATTTCGTCAAACCCAAGAATGGCTTCTTCAAGTTCTTGATCAAAGGTTTTTGCAGAATTGCTGGTTACGGAGTCGGCGATGGGGTCAGATAAAGGATCAGACATGGGCGGTGAGGAGAAAACAGTTTACCCAAGATAGCTATTTCTTCTCAATCCTAACAATCCCTGTCTGAACCGTTCGGCGCATTCTTGTAAAAAATCGATTCTTGTGTGAAGAACCGGCTTCAGCAAAAAATTAACGGTAGCGGCGATTACGGCGAGCGAGCGTCTCTTTGCGCTTGCGCTTTTCCAGCGGCGTTTCAAAGTGACGGTGCGATCGCAAGTCCGCCAAAATGCCTGCCTTGGATACCTGACGTTTGAACCGGCGTAGAGCAGAATCAATACCTTCGTTTTCGCCTAAAACCACTTGGGTCATTCTTAAGAGTCTCCTGTTGAGTACAAAAGATAGGTTGGAAGACCTGAAGCATTCTACGCTTTGGAGAAGTCTGTTAGGGGACTCAATCCAATTGCTGAACGTCAGCCGCTCCTGTCTGCATCGTAAAAGTATGCATAGATAGCCCAGCATTTATAACCTACCATTGGCAGATTAGCATAAAACACTGAAACTGTTTACAGGAGGTCATTCCTGATTAAACTCAGCGAGACGAATATCAGCCTCGCTGGTCTTCAAAACCCTGTTTGAGACGTTCACCTCACACGCTCCTCAATATCTCGGTACTCGCACCTTATGTCTTGACACTTGCCGCGCATACCTTAAGGTAAAGAGCCACTGACTAATGACCGTTGGCGATTCTGCACCTTAAAATTAAATTGGTCTCTTGGTTGGAGTTTCCTTCTTGGCAATCGTTTGATTGAGTCTTGGTTTCTAAGTGCGAACTTTCATCCCTCACTACTATTAATCTAATGAGACAATATTTAAGCCAAATAATATTTGTCTAAGAGCTAGGAATGTCCGCTAGAAATTAGGATGCGTTTGCCCTGTTCTTCATCCCTCATCCCTAGTTTCTCTTCCTCGTTTTCTGCTACTGTTAGCAAAACATTCACCATCTACTAGTGAAGCGGTACATTTCCGTTTATTCTAGAGAACTTGTGAACATAGAGTTCCGTCAACGCTCATTTTCAGAAGCGGATAAGGTCAATGGCTCGGATCATCGTCATCACGTCTGGTAAGGGCGGAGTGGGTAAAACTACCACAACCGCAAATCTCGGTATGGCACTAGCCAAGCGCCGCCGCAAAGTTGTTGTGGTGGATGCCGATTTTGGACTAAGAAATCTCGATCTGCTCTTGGGGTTGGAAAATCGAGTGGTCTACACCGCCGTTGAGGTACTGGCGGGTCAGTGTCGCTTAGAGCAAGCGCTGGTTAAAGATAAACGGTTTAACAATTTGGCATTACTCCCGGCGGCGCAAAATCGCACCAAAGACGCCGTGTCGCCCGATCAGATGAAGCAATTGGTGAATGCTCTGGCGCGAGTGTATGAGTTCATTCTGATCGATTGTCCGGCGGGAATTGAGATGGGGTTTCAGAATGCGATCGCGGCGGCGAAAGAAGCCATCATTGTCACCACGCCCGAAATTTCTGCGGTCAGAGATGCCGATCGCGTCATTGGATTGCTAGAAGCAAATAACATTAAGCGGATCAATTTGATCATCAATCGAATTAAACCTGCGATGGTACAAGCGAACGATATGATGTCCGTTGCCGATGTGCAAGAGATCCTGGCTGTAGAATTGTTGGGTGTTATTCCTGACGATGAAAAAGTGATCGTTTCAACGAACAAAGGTGAGCCACTAGTCCTATCAGAAACGCCATCGCAAGCTGGAACCGGATTTGATAATGTGGTTCGTCGTTTAGAAGGTGAGCACGTGCCGTTTATGGATCTTACGGTTCGGGATGAAGGGTTTTTCTCTCGTCTGCGCCGTATGCTTTCGAACCGAGCTTAAGATTTTTTCAGATGGATCATTCAGCGATGCCGCCCGTCGCTCTCTACCCGCCTCTTCTCATCACCCATCATGCTCATTGAACTTCTAGAACGTCTTTTCCCGCGAGCGGCAGACAACAGCCGTAACGATGTCAAACGGCGTCTTCAGCTTGTGTTAGCCCACGATCGCACCGATCTACCGCCCAATCTGCTCGAAGACATGCGAAAGGAAATTCTAGAGGTCGTGTTGCGCTACGTCGAACTCGATGATACGGGCATGGAATTTTCGCTGGAAAATCATCATCGCACAACGGCCTTGATTGCAAATTTGCCGATTCGCCGGATTCGCTCACGTGCGGAAGCAGAACCTGAAAAGCCCGTCGCCGCGCCTGATCTCACGCTAACCCCCGACCTAACACTAGCCGATGAACCTGGAAGGCCCGTCGCCGTGCCCGATCTCACGCTAGCCCCCGACCTAACACTACCCGATGAACCTGCTACGCCCAAACCAAGCGCCCCGTCTGAATAAATGAGAATTACGGGTAGAACGAAACTTCTGGGGGTGATTGGATATCCAATTGAGCATTCGTTGTCTCCCATCATGCACAACGCTGCCTTACTGGAGATGGGCTTAGAGTATGTCTATTTACCGTTTGAAATTGCCCCTGAAAACCTAGAAGCTGCCGTTTCAGGATTTGCCGCGATCGCGCTTCAAGGTTTCAACATCACGATTCCCCACAAACAAGCGATCGTGCCCTTCTTAACCAACGTGACCGATGTTGCTGCCACGATTGGAGCTGTAAATACTGTTTGGAGAACCGAAGTTGGTTGGAGTGGCACCAACACAGACGTAATTGGATTTTTAGCACCCCTACAGGCATTACAGAAAGACTGGAGTTCAACCCGCGCCGTGATTCTCGGTAACGGTGGAGCCGCAAGAGCCGTAGTCGCTGGATGTTCTCAGTTGGGATGTGCTGACATTCAAGTCGTCGGACGAAATCCAGAAAAGTTGAACGCTTTTTTGCAAAGCTGGAATGGTTCACCGTTTGCTCAAAATCTTCAGGTACGGTCTTGGGATGCTCTACCCGATCTGCTAAGCGATGCAGATTTGATCGTCAATACGACGCCGATCGGCATGTCGCCGCAGATCGATCAATCGCCTCTAACGTCCACGGATGTACAGCAGCTAAAAAAAGGCGCGATCGCCTACGACCTAATTTATGTACCCAATCCAACTCTGTTTTTACAGCAGGCGCGATCGCAGGGCTGCATGACGATCGATGGTCTAGAAATGTTGATTGGGCAAGGAGTGGCTGCGCTGGAAATTTGGACGAAGCAAACAGTTCCAGTCGAAACAATGCGTCAATCGCTACGCCAGCACCTACGGCTGTAGGGTGGGTTATAGAATGGGATGCCCGGGCTAAAGCGCTAAACTTGAGTTTGTAAAGTGAGGGCAACCCTTGAGGTATAACTAGTAAATCTGGAGTTCCAAACAGTAGTTGGGTTAACAGTTAGGTTAACCTAATGCTCGATCTCTGGATTTCTGAAGAAGTGATTCCTGGATCAATCCAGTGATTGTCCTGTACAGTGTGAGCGACAGAATCGACCATGCAGCCAGCTATCTCCGTCGGAACCATCTTACAAAGCCGCTACCGCATTCTCAACATTCTGGGGCACGGCGGCTTTGGTCGAACGTATTTAGCAGAAGATCAAGGGCGATTTAATGAACTGTGTGCATTAAAAGAACTGACGCCACCGCAAGACAATCCTTACGCACTGAATAAATCGCAAGAACTGTTTCAGCGAGAAGCACAGATTCTCTATCAGATTCAGCACCCCCAAATTCCTCAGTTTCGAGCCACCTTTGAAGAAGATCAGCGCTTATTTTTAGTGCAGGATTACGTCGAAGGCAAGACCTATCAGACGCTGCTTGACGAACGCAAACACCAAGGATTTGTGTTTTCTGAAAATGAAGTGTTGCAGCTTGTCAAGCAGGTCTTGCCTGTGTTGGCCTACATTCACGGTAAAGGGATCATTCACCGAGATATTGCGCCTGATAATGTGATACTGCGCGATCGCGATCAACTCCCCGTGTTAATCGATTTTGGAGTGGTGAAAGAGATTGCAACTCGGATGCAAGGACCCGAAACCTTTAAGCAGCAAACGACGGTCGGTAAGCTCGGCTACGCCCCGAGTGAGCAGATGCAGACTGGACGCGCCTATCCCAACAGCGATCTCTATGCGTTAGCAGTGACAGCCCTCGTTCTACTGACCGGACGAGACCCGCAAGAACTGTTCGACGAAAACACGATGACGTGGCAGTGGCAGCGCTACGTCAATGTGAATCCAACCTTTGCTCAAGTTTTGAATCGGATGTTGAGTTATCGCGTGGGCGATCGCTTTCAGTCGGCCAACGAAGTGATGCAGATGCTGCAAACACCTGGAACACCTGCGCCTTATCCGCCTTCTATTGCTCAGCCCCCCGTCGTCGCGCCGCCGCCTTCTGCGGTTCGTCCCGCTCAGCCTGATATGTCGCAGATGGCAACGCAAGCGATCGGACGCCGCTCGACGCCAACCACCACCCCCACCGAGTTTGGGAATCGGGCACAACCGACGGTTCCAACCCGGAGTTCCATGTGGGATGATCCGTGGGCAGTCTTTGCGATCGGGACAGGACTCGTGCTGCTGGTTGGTCTCGCCGCTTGGGCAATTACGCGCGGCATTCTCACCGCTAATCAGCCGGCTCCAACTCCCACAACCACGATTTCGCCCTCGCCCCGTCCGAGTACGCCGAGTCCTCGCCCAAGTACGCCGAGTCCATCGCCTAGCGCTGAACCTGTCACGTACAGTCAAACGTTAGATTTGTCGCAAGGCAGCACGTCACGAGACGGCACGCTTCAAGCGAATCAGACGCTAAACCTAATCGTGCCAGCCCAAGAAGGGCAGGAACTCAATGCGGCGGTGCAGGGGGAAGAGGTGTTGATGACCGTATTAGCCCCAGACGAGCAGCCGGTTGACGCCCAAGCAAGTCGGACTCCGCGTTGGTCAGGAACGCTGCCCTACACCGGCAAATATATGATTCAATTAAAGCCTGTGAAAGGTCTGCAAAAGGGTGCATATAAGCTCAACGTTGAGCTTGCATCACCGCCTCCGCCTCCTAGTCCTTCCCCAACCACTTCTCCAGATCCAACGACCAGTCCAACGGTGCAAACCGAGCGAATTAGCTTCCCTTCGGGACAAAACGGGACTCAAGTCTCTGGAAAAGCCAGTCCAACGCTGATTCAGCGCTATATTTTGAATGCCAAAGCAGGACAGTTTGCCACTGTACGCATTAGTCAGGGCGCTACGCTGGTGGTTCGCTCCCCCAACAGACGAGTTGAAAGTACAGGCAGTGCCGTGTGGCAGCAGAACCTAAGCGCGGCGGGCGATTACGAGATTGATGTGATTGCGAATCAGGACACTAACTTTACCCTAGACGTGAATGTTCAGTAAACCGATTAATGCCCTTTTGATTGCTGGAACCGATACCAATGTGGGTAAGACGGTGTTGACCTCTGCGTTAGCCGCCTATTGGCAAATTTACTGCGCTCCGCACACGCTAGGGATGATGAAACCCTTTCAGACGGGAATGGGCGATCGCGAACACTATTTGCGATTGTTCAACTTAGATCAATCCCCAGAGGAACTAAATCCTGTTCATTTTGCAGCGCCCTTAGCGCCCCCGCTGGCTGCCGATCGCGAGGGAAAACGAGTCCAACCTGAACTGGCATGGCAAGCGTTTGAAGCACTGCGATCGCGGCGAGACTTTGTTTTAGTAGAAGCCTTGGGCGGGCTGGGATCGCCGATTACTCACGAAACAACCGTCGCAGATTTAGCTTGGGATTGGCAGTTGCCTGTGGTGCTGGTTGTTCCGGTGAAATTAGGTGCGATCGGGCAAGCGGTAGCAAACGTAGCGCTGGCGCGTCAGTCTCGCCTGCATCTTAAAGGGATTGTACTGAGTTGCGTTCAGCCTTGCTCAGACGACGAGATAGAACAGTGGGCATCAGCAAGTCTGATTCAATCGTTGACTGGCATTCCGGTGCTAGGATCGATTCCTCACTTGGCAGATGGGTGGGATGCAGTTGAGATTGCGCCCAGCGATGCTCGTACCAAATTAGCTCAAGTTGCGTCTCATTTAGAACTAGAACGGCTGATGCCGCTTGTGTATGAATCGCTGTAGTTATCCAAGTTGCGGGTTAAGTTGAGAGAACAGAAGAAAACAACCGCAAG
>NZ_JCACKG010000239.1:0-55113 GCF_059505265.1 Myxacorys chilensis
CTGCATTCAACCGCACCATATGAGCACGGTCTTTGATCTGCTGCGCGACCTTCGGTGCAACTCGCAATTCTTGAAGCGTGCGGTCTGATTCCTCGCTGAGAACGATTCGTAAGGGGGCGGGCATTGACTCAAGCAGAATGAAGGATTTATCGTCTTCTCTATCTTACGTTTAATCCCGCTTGCCCACTTATTAGCGTGTGAAGCTCGAATCCCTTACTGTTTACGGTTGCCGTAATCTTTGCCTCAACCTAGCTCGCTTCTAGAGGATCTCTCTGCCCGTAAGCAAAGTAGGAGAGAGGTTTGTTGTAGAGAGCTGCAAAATCTGCTAGCTCAATCACATCCACTCGACGCTCTCCAGATTCACATTTAGAGATATACGACTGAGGAACTCCCAGCTGCGCTGCAACTTCTTGTTGCGTTAAACCTGCCTCCCGCCGTGCCGCTCTCAGCCGTTTTAGAAATGCTTGGTATCGATCGGAGTGAACGGAGCTGCCCATGAGGAGCAAGCTACAATCGTTGCCAAAATATCCCAAAATCGGATATTTTTAGGACATTCCACCCGTGGTTTTATGGATATCGAAATTGCAATCGAACATCGGCATTTGAAAGTTTCTCCAGCCGAACAAGCTTTAGCGCAAGCGGCGGCCAGTCGAGATGCCCTCAAGGTGCAGTTTCTATCCCAACTAGCGAGTAAATCCTTGACTTACACCCTCACCCAAACCCTAGGGGTGAACCCAAACACGTTAAAACTCATGGTTCGCAAGTACAGTGAACAGCTGGTTTATCAACCTTTAGAAGAACTGCAGTTTTGGTTTAGCTATTCGAGTGGCGTGTTCTTGGAGCCAGGGTATCCTCCCCTGTATTACAGCCGTAAACCTTCAGGTCAAAGTATTTCTCCTAATAAGAGCGCGATCGCCGCGATCGGAGAGGGCGTTGCTGGACTCGTGGGACAGCAGCTTTATCAGGGACGCAAGTTGGCGCGTCCGATCCACGATTATCCAGATATCGTCATGCTAGGGAACAAAAGGGTGTACTTGCTCGAATCGAAAGCCACTACGCTTTCCAAAGAAGACATCAAACGAGTGATTGATGATGAGTTAGTCAGAATGATCGTCTATGCCTCTGCCTGTGCTGATTTGGACAAACAAACAACCGTGGTTGGAGTGTTAGTTGGAACAGCGCTGTTAGGCGAAACCTGTTATCGCACCTACATCACGGAAGTATCGGTATGAATTTAGCCGTCTTGTCCCAAAAAGCATTCATTCTTCAAAGCCTTGTTACATACATTCAAGCAGGAGGAGTACAAGGGGGACATCAAAGTTTTCTGCTCGAAGACGGTCTGACGGAACTTGTTCGCATTCTGATGCGGGAATTGGCAGCCGATGTGTCTTACCGCTCTCGATTGAGTCTGTTAGATCAGGCGATTGAAGACGTTCAGCAGCAGATGTGGGAATATGTCTTCTCGTCAGCCATTAGCAATATTAACTTTGATGATTACTTTGCCCGTATTCGTCATCGCTTGAAAGCGTCTGCTAGGGAGATGGCCGATCTACAAATAAATCTTAGAGTCGCTAAGCGGCGAGAACAAATTGTCGAGCGAGAGGAGATTACGGAAGCTGTAGAAGTTCCGTTTCAAATCGCGGTGATAGGTTTAAGAGAAACGCTAGAAGGATTGATTGCGACTCCTCTAGCTGACCAACCCTGTTTTCTCAATCTGAGCGATGTACGGCACAGGTACACTGTGCAAGAGGAGCACTACCCGCTGCAAATCGAGATCGACGAACTCGTGTTTGTTGTGGATGACGATGGAACGATATTCATCTCGACAGAAAACTTCCCAGGAACCTTGATTCGTCAAGCGAGAGAAGCTTTGGAGACTCTAGCTAGACAGATTTACGGGAGCACGAATCTGTATTAGCGTCATAGACCTTTTCCAAGCGCTCCAATTGAACGAGTAGCTCCTCTATTCCCATCGCGTTTGCCTCGGCTTCGTAACCTGCTGCTGCGATCTCGACAACGGCTTTAAGCATCTGTGGCAGCAGGGCAGGTTCAATATCGGTTGGTTTTAAGTTTCTCAAAACAGGGGCAATCTTTGCCAACAGTTGAATCGCCGCAGCGGTCGAGACTTTAGCCAGGTTGAGTTGACGATCTCGCATGTCCTGAATGCCCTCAAGAAAGGCTTGCTGTTGCATGAGCCGACACTGCTGTAGATCCCAAGCGACAGCGCGCTCCTTCCATTGCCAAATCTTGGAGGTGGTTTTCCAGGACGGTGGAAGCGATTGGATTGAACTGAGCAAGGCGGTACTATTCGGTACTTTTAAGCACTCTTTGTCCTGACGCTCTTTCCGATAGACTTGAATGAGCGTACGACTTGAACCCAGGAAATAGTAGTTCTGCAAGCGATTGAACCACTTTTCCGGCTCATCGGGTTGCCTCTCCCAAGCAGGTTGGTGTAATGGAATGAGTCCACTTTTTTCAGTCACAGCAGTGCACAAAGGACGAGATTGTGAACATTAGAAGCGAAAATTGGTCAATTTTCGACAAAGTTTTGGACATTATGAGCAAAAAATAATCAATTGTTGATCTTTTGATTACCTAATTTCTAATTAGACAATCCGACTGACACAACAATTCTATTAGGTGAGTGTACAGTGACTAATTAAATGGGCTCTTCCCAAGTTTTGGTGATGCTTTGGCAAGATAGAGATATTACCCCTTGAAGAATTAGGAGGACCCGAATTTCTTTCAACAGCTGCTACCGGATCAGAAAAATCTTGAACTGAAAAGTTGGAAGTTTGACAGTGCAAACGGTCAGTTGAGGCTAACAATCGCTTCAACCCAAACAAAGACAGCTTGCCCGCTCTGTCAAGCTTCCACTCGTCAAGTTCATAGTCAATATGGGCGAACACTGCACGATCTGCCCTGTGTCAATTTTGGCATGCTCCTATTGCTCCAAGTTCGTAAGTTCTTCTGCATTAATCCTGGCTGTAAGCGCCGCATTTTCACAGAACGATTGCCGGAAGTAGCCGTTCCTTGGGCACGCCGCACTTGTCGATTGGCGAAGCGCATCATTGCTATTGGCATTGCATTAGGTGGATTGGCAGGCGAACGTCTGAGTCATCAGTTGGGATCTGGAGTGAGGGACAGTACCCTTCTGTACTCGCTAGCTCAACTTCCGTTACCGACAACCGTGATTCCTCAAACGCTTGGAGTCGATGATTTTGCCTTTCGCAAACGTCAACGCTATGGCACGATTCTGGTGGATTTAGATCGAAATCGTCCGGTTGGATTGTTACCAGACCGAGAAGCGGACACATTAGCAAAGTGGTTAGAGCAGCATCCTGGCATTGCAGTTCTATCGCGAGACCGCTCCGTGAGTTATAAAAGCGGGATGAGCCAAGGAGCACCAGATGCAATTCAAGTCGCAGACCGCTTTCATTTACTGCAAAATCTGGCAGGAGTTTTAGAACAAGCGTTAGGAACGCACCACCCAGCGCTAAAAGCGGTCGATACTGCCCAACGCTTAGCCGTAGCCAGCAAGGCTCCAGAGAAAGTTGTTGTACTCACATCAGCCGCGGCTTCCCTGCCCAAAGTACAACAATTAGCTCAACAACGCCGAGCTCAGCGAGTCAAAATCTATGAAACGGTTCAGAAATTGCACCAGCAGGGCTGGTCAGCGAGTGCGATTGCCCAATAGGAGTCAGTACCCGCACCGTCCAACGTTATCTTGTGACCGTACGCTTTCCTGAACGTCAAGAGCGCAGTGACCGAGGCAGAAGCTTGCTCAACCCTTACAAACCCTATCTGCTCCAGCAGTACAACCAAGGGCACAGGCAGGTCAAGAGCTTGTTCCGAAGCATCCAGAAACAGGGATACACGGGCAGCTATAGGACGGTGACTCGTTATATTCGGCAGTTGGCTCAAGCGCAAGGTGTAGAACTGAGACGCTATCCTACTGGACGACGGATGCCGAAAGTGGTTGACCTTCAACGTCCAGCACTCACCGCTAGACGGGCTGCGTTCCTCGTCCTCCGGCGGCCCGAAACACTGAACGCGGATGAGCAACAGGTCATTCAGCGCTTCACTGAGCAACCTGAACTTGCAACTGTCGTCGAACTGGCTCAGGGTTTCACGAACTTAACCCGACAGCAGCAACCCCAGCTGTTCGACGCTGGGTTGAAGCGAGCGGAAGACAGCCAAGTTGCTCCATTTGTGCGATTTGCTCGCAGTCTGCGAGAAGACTATGATGCGGTCAAAGCAGGCGTGACTTTATCGACCAGTAACGAACCGGTTGAAGGACAGATCAATCGATTAAAGATGCTGAAGCGGCAAATGTATGGACGCGCAGGCATTGGGCTCTTGAGCCGCCGTTTCTTGTTAGCCAGTTAAGCTGTCAGCTCAACTGGCAATTCTCATTTCACCCTTGCATCAGTTCACCAAAAGCTGGGAAGAGCCCATTTAATTTGGCACTGTACAAATGCCGCCGAGCCGAGTGGTGACAGATGGATTGGCCTCCTATCCCCGCGCCATTTCAGAGGTTCTGGGTGAAGCAGTCATCCATGAACCGGGGAGTTGTTTAGATAATCCGATTGAGCAAGATCATCGCGGGATCAAGCACCGTTACTATCCAATGCTAGGCTTTGGGACGTTTGAGTCGGCAAAACGATCCTGTGCAGCATTTGAGGAAGTGCGACAGTATTTGCGGCTCCGTTCACAAATGGCAGAATTCGTGTCTCTATCTATGCGAAGAAGTGTGTTCGTTGAGCGAGTGCAAGCGTTAGAAGTGGTGTTCCAATCGGCTTAATAAATGATTTAGGAAGCATTCCTTCTCTTGTCAATGCCTTGTTTTAGAGCTTTTGAAGATTCAATTCTGACACTTTCTCCTTTGGACGCTGTTTTCTCGGAACGCAGCAAGCTACGAAGAATCAATTCTCAAAGATTGAACTTACATCTCGATGATCTCGCAAGCAACTTCATCAATAAGGGCTTGGAGTTCGGCATCTACCTGACTCTGCCCTTCCAGGGATGTCTCAATGAGTGCCGCCATTGTTTCCGCTGTCGGCTTGACTAGAACATCAGATATGGGTATGGCAATGCCAAAGGCTTCTTCAATTCTCGAAAGCACACGCATAATAAGCAAGGAATGTCCACCAACTGAAAAGAAGCTATCTGTGACACTAACCTTGTCGATCTCTAGTACTTCCATTAGAATATCGACCACCGCCTGTTCTATTGGGGTTCGAGGCGCGATATATTCCGCTTTTAGAACAATATCTCGGGGGTCTGGAAGAGCCAAGCGCTCCACCTTGCCATTGCTATTTCGCGGAATCACGGGAAGCGGTACGAACACCGTCGGTACCATCGCATCCAAGAGCCGCTCAGCACCGAATGCCCGAATTGCATCGATGCTAGCATTCTCCCGCAGCACTACATAAGCACAAAGCTGAAGTTCGGAATCCTCAAACGCGTATCCCACTACAGTTATGTCAAGTACGTCAGCATGTCGACGTAGAACATCCTCGACTTCACTGGGTTCAACCCTGACGCCCCGAATCTTAAGCTGCCAGTCTACCCGTCCAAAGAACTCAAAGACCCCATCTTCATCCATCCGTCCCAAGTCTCCAGTCCGGTATACGATGTCATCAGCCGAATTGGTTAGAGGGTTGGGCACAAATACCTTTACTGTCTGGTCCGGTTGTCCTAGATAGCCTAACGACCGATAGGGCGTTCGCAGATAAATTTCGTCGACTATGCCCACACCCGCAGGAGCCCCTGCGCTGTCCAAGATGATTGCGCGACAGCCATCGATGGGGCGGCCGATAGGAACACGTGCGCGTTGCATGTCTTGGTAGGTAATGCGGTGAAACATCTTGATCATAGTGGTTTCAGATGGGCCATAAAAGTTCACCAGTTCAGCCCGATCTCCGAACACAGCAAACCACGCCTCGATATCCGATGGGAGGAGAGGTTCGCCTGCGGTCAGCCCAAGGCGCAGGTTCGGCAGGCTTGATGCCTTGTTGCAACGCAACACGCTACGGAGCAGTGATGGTGTCGTATGCCAAAGTGTAGCTCCCTTGTGGCCTAACCATACAGCAAGAGCTTCAGCGTCGATAAGCAGCTCGCGATTGACGGGTGCTATAATGCGCCCGCCCGCACATAGCGGCGTGAAGATGTCACGTAGCACGGCATCGAACCCAGGACTCGTTAGCATTGGTATCACATCGGTGGTCGTTACGCCAAATGTCCGGATCTCCCAATCGATGAAGTGTGTTACTGCGATAGTTCGCCCGACAATTCCCTTCGGTCGGCCGGACGAGCCCGAGGTGAAAAAGACGTAGCATGGACTGTCAGGGTGGGGCGTCCAGCTCGGCGCATCGCCATCTTTTGGAAAGTTGGGATTCAATTCCACTATTTCCATCGGCTGCCATGTAGGGGCCATAGTCTTCAGAGCGTTACCATGCCCAAGTCCAACTATCCCAAAGGCCGGTGTAGTAATCTCCAGCAACTGGATTAGTCGACGCATTGGCCAAGTCGTGTCCAGTGGACACGGGACACCGCCAGCCGCTAGAACACCGATCAACGCTACAATGAAGTCAGCTGGCTCGGGGCAGAAAATGGCAACAATTGTTCCAGGTTGAACTCCTTTAGACTTTAGGGCGGATACCACTCCACGGGATCTACAGCTTAATTCACTATAAGTAAGAGTTTGATCATCAGTGACGACGGCCACGGCATCGGGCTGTTTGTCGGCGACAGCGAAGAACCAAGCCTGTACAGAGTCTGGAAACGGCGTCATAGGAACCTCAGAGTGCTACATTGTTGGCAGTGTGAAATGCATCAAGGAAGATGTTGAAAGACAATACAATCATCAGTAGATCATCCTCCACATGCGGATTGAGGTCATTCTGGCGACCCTCAGCTTTGGACACTAGGGATGCCACGGCTGCCGGATCGAACCAGCCATCGTGCCGAATACGGTGAGGAGAAAGCCAGGCACGGACCCTTTCGTCCAATAGTAGATCGTTGGTACCAGGAGCACGAAATCCGTACTTTCGCCGCTCCCTCAAGGGACGGGGCAAGTCTCGTTCAGCCACCCGTCGCAGCAGATACTTCTCAACACCATTCTTCAAATTTATCTGCGGCGGGATAGTGCGCACGAAGGTGACTAAGTCCTTGTCTAAAAACGGAAATCTCGCCTCAACACCACTTGCATACATCATGCGATCACCGTGATCACCGAGAAGATGGTCGGCCAAGCGAAGCTTGACATCGAGATAGGATCGCTGGTGTTGGACATGCCGACCGCGGAGTGCTTGAAGGCAGGGTTGTGTGACATCTAGGGCGTTTTCCTGCGCGAGTTCGCGACGAATGTCACCGCTATAAAGTCCGCGCAACTTTCGTGCGAGATCGTCGTATTCCCGTTCATAGCGAAGCCCAGCGTTGCCCCAGTTCCCTTGCACACTACCGCTTTCGGTGAAAAGAGGACGATTGTTATGGAGTGCTACATCGACGTAATACCCAGGATAACCGGCGAACAACTCATCCGCACCCTCGCCTCCCAGCAACACAGTAACACTGTCGTTGCGCGCCGCTCGAGCCAGGACAAGGCTACAAACGTTGTAAGACTCCCGCACAGGACACTCTGCGTGCGCAATCATATCTGACAGAGCATCGACAATGCGATTGGTGTCAAATGATACTTGAGTCAATGTCAGTCCAGATGCGGCAGCAGCAGCGCGTTGGAAGCGACTCTCATCAAAAGTTCGGCCAGGGAAAACCGCTGAATAGGCCCGGATCGGGTGCTCTGGGTGAAGACGGCGCAGAATGCCGCCGATCATTGATGAGTCGAGGCCACCGCTCAGCAATAGTCCCACCTCAGCTTCGCCTTGCAACCGCCGCTCTGTCGCAGCATCCAGTAATCGCGCCAGTTCAGCCACGTATGCGTTTTCCAGGCACTCATCCGATCGGTCGGTAGCCTCAGCCAATGGATAGTCAAGATCCCAGTAACACTGTACCCGAACACCTTGACGATCAGCTACGAGGTAACTGCCTGGGGGCAGACTGCGAACATGCCGGAACATTGTCGTTGGACTCACTAAACCAGGAAAGGTGGCAACCTGATCCAGCCCAGCAGGGTCCAGCGTTCGATCGAGGTCGGGATATTGAAGAAGAGCTTTGATCTCTGAGCCAAAGATCAGGGCACCATTGCATTCTGCGTAGAACAGCGGGGCAATACCGAAGTGATCGCGCGCTAAAAGTAGCCGTCGTGCCTCGCGATCCCATAGGGCTAAGGCGAATTGACCGTTAACATCGATTAATCGACTAGGATCGCCATCGGCGAGGAGGTGTAGGAGAACCTCAACATCAGACTCGCCAGTAAAAACTGCTCCAGCAGCGCGAAGTCTTTCGCGTTGAGCAACATAATCATATACCTCACCATTGGCAATTAGTGTCTGACTGCCGGAGCGAATCGGTTGGTCTCCACCCCGACGCGCAACAATAGCTAAGCGGCGAACGGCCATGGCTGCATAATTGTCCGAATAGTAGCCATGACCGTCAGGTCCACGATGGCGTATTGCCTCAGCCATGCGCAGTGCCACGTTTAAGTCAGGCGGTGGACCATTGCCCAGAGTAATAATGCCGGCAATTCCACACATAGCTTACCTTGCGAAGTACAGAGGTATTAGGGTCGGCTCGATATCTGGAAGGTGTTACCGGCTGGGTCGCGACCATCGCAAAAAGCGAATTCTGGTGACTCCATGATTTTGCCGAGCTTGACACCATTTGCGATCAGACGATTTCGTTCACCTTCTACATCCTCTACCCGAAATACCAGTTTCGGTGCCCGTCCTGGACCCGAAGAAGCAGATCCGCGATGTATGGCGATAGTACAGGACCCAGCATCGAGCTGGATGAAATCCCGATCATTCGGATCACCAATTATGGGCAGATGAAATACACGATTATAGAAAGCTGCCGTCGAAACAACGTCCTCAGCGAACAAAATAACGCGTGCAAGGATCATACCCATGATCTACCTCAGTTCTGAATTTCATCAGCCCACTGCCTTTATGGCAACTCCCACGGTCTCGACAACACGGGCGTCCACCAAAGTGGCACTCAGGTTCGCATTATGAAATACTGCGTTTTCGAGGTTTGCACCGCGCAAGTCAGCACCCTTAAGATTAGTCTCAGTGAAGTTAACGCCTCTCAAATCCATTTCCGAGAGATTGGCACCTTCGAGATTCGCAAAGCGCAGGTCTGCGCCCCGGAGCTTCGTGCTGCGAAGGTCCGCACCGCGCAAAAAACATTCAGCCATATACGCCCGCTGGAAATTAGCTTCGGAGAGAGACTCCACTGGCAGATTGGTCCTTGAAATCTTTGCGCTCGAAAAGTTGACACCTTCAAGATTTGCTTTGGCAAGATTGCAATTCATCAGGTCGCAATTGCGGAAATCTGCTCCTCTAAGGTCGGCCCCTTGAAAGTTTGAGACTCCAAACATAGCGCCACGTGCGTTAGCACCACCTAGGAAGGCATCAACCATATTGACTCCCTCGAAGGTCGCCTCCATTAATGTAGCGTTTCCCAGCCTCGATCTCTCGAAGCTTACGCCCCGGAAAAAGCCATTACCGAATGTTGCTTCTGTTAGATCGGTATCGTCCATCCAGGCCCCTTCCATATCACTGCCCTGAAAATTTGCCCTTACAAGACTTGCCGTTGTCAAACTGGCATAACGAAGCTTAAGCCCACCGAAGTGCGCTTCTGCAAAATTAGCACCTTCGAGGTTTAGGTTCATCCGACCTTTCCCGTTCGCTTCCCTAATCTTTTCAATCAGACGGTCTGCCGAAACGCTTAAGATACTCCCCTCTGCCAACTCATCGAGTGCTACAACGCTTTTTATTGGCATCGATCTCTACCTCCTGATTTGAATTAGCGACTCACAAACATTTTTGGGAAACGAACTGATCGTAAAAAATAATATGCAAAGAAAACCATAGCAGAGTGTTATTTCTTTGATTTAGCAGAACAATATATCGTAATAAATGATTTGCATGCAGAAGTGTTGAGATTTAATAAAACAGAGCTTAGAAATGTATCCTAAAAGTATAAAAGCTTTACAAGCAACGCTTGGTTACCTAGATTAAATTAAAAACTATTCAAGTAGAATACTCTGAGTTTATGAGACTGAGTAGTCAGAGAACTTCTAATGAAGTTTTCGAAAGGACTGTAGCGTCTTAAGTGTTCGTTCATAATCAGTAGAATTCTGCGTTGGACGAAAGCCTCGAAAAATAGATTTTTCAAGCACCTGAATTAAGATATGTTTGCTGTAGCTACATATTTCTTAAGGGTAAATTAGCATTAATCAAACTTCTTCAGAAGGCATCGATATGTCAGGGATTGATGAAGTAAAGATTGAGCTAACCGCATTCTACTTGTTTCCTTTGTCATTTTTAACTAACATCATGGGAACGTTTAGTGCAAATCTTTAAAGAAGTTGTGTTACAGCTTTCAATATCTCTGATGTATACGAGGATTTCTAAATAATATTAGATCTTATTGGCTGCGCTGATGGTTCCATAAAGGTTCCTACAAACAAATATCCATAGCCTTCTACAAAGGCTATGACAGATGGTGTAATCAGAAGATGGATAGCAAATCCTTCGAAATTTCCTCGGACTATATGCCCCTTACTGCGATCAGAAAGGCGTGTCGCGCCGGGAGCACCCTGACGCTTTCTCCGGCAACTTGGAGCGCCATTAAAGCGGGTGCCGCGTATGCCGATTTACTCTCACTGGGCAATGCGTCAGTATACGGCGTGAACACAGGTTTTGGCGCGCTGTGTCATCAACAGGTGGGCACCGACGACATATCGCGGTTGCAGCATAATCACCTGCGTTCCCATGCCTGTGGAGTCGGCGAAGATGCCCCTGCGCCTATTGTTCGGGCGATGATTGTCCTTAAATTGATGTCGTTTCGCACCGGGCATTCAGGAGTTGGTGTAGAGGTAGTCAAACGATTGCTGGATTTTCTAGCAGCGGACTTGCTACCTGTTGTTCCGATGCGCGGCAGCGTCGGTGCTAGTGGTGACCTTGCCCCGCTAGCACACCTCGCGCTGCCGCTCATTGGAGAAGGCTTGTTTAGACATGGCGGTATTCGGTGCAGCACTTCCAAGATGTTGACCGAGCACGGTTGGTATCCGTTAATACTCCGGGCTAAGGAAGGTCTAGCTCTGACAAACGGTGTTCAGTTTCTTAACGCCTGCGCCCTACACATTCTGGAAAGAGCCGAGCGAATGCTGTCCTGCGCAGATCTTATTTGTGCGCTCAGCATTCAGGGATTTGCCGCTGCAGACACATTCTTTAACCACCGCCTGAAGGCAATCACTACCCACCCGGAACGATGGGATGTGATGGACAACCTGACCAAACTGCTTGCTGGGGGTAACCATGCAGGACTTGATCGTTGTGATCCATTGAAGGAGGACCCCTATTCCTTTCGTTGTGCTCCACAGGTTCATGCAGCGGCACGCCAAGCTTTTGCCTTTGTAGCCCAGATAGTAGAACGAGACTGCAACAGCGTCTCGGACAACCCGTTGTTGTTCCCGGACGAAAATCTATTCCTCACCAATGGGAGTATGCACGGACAGACAACCGCCATGGCGCTCGATGTCCTGGCTATCGGACTCGCTGACCTAATGAGCATTTCGGAACGGCGGATTTATCAGTTACTGTCCGGGCAGCACGGACTGCCTAGCTTCCTGGCTACTTGCCCAGGTGTGGATTCGGGTCTAATGGTCTGGCAATATACCGCAGCGGCACTTGTTAATGAGAGTAAAGTTCTGGCGACTCCGTCATCAGTCGACACCATTATGACATGTCACTTACAGGAGGACCACGTCAGCATGGGCAGTACAGGGGCACTAAAGGCGCTGAGGATCATCAGCAACCTAGAGATGGTGCTGGCTATCGAACTAGTAACAGCTTGTGCTGCTATAGACGTCGATCCCTCCCTCCGCCTCTCTCCCGCTACCGCCCCAGTCTACCAGTCCGTTCGAGACCGAATCTCGCCTTTGAACGGTGATAGGTCTATGAACGAGGATATGGCAGCCGCTAACAATCTACTGATCAATGGTGAGATTATTACGGCTACCCTTTCACAACTGGCAGCACCAAGTACTCGTATTTCACCGTCTTCAAGGAGAACCTGATACATGGTGGATGCCAGCACGTCATGGACCGACGATACGCTGGAGGATCGGTTTGAGCCGACTCCGGACCAGCAGAGCTTGTTCTTGGGTTATGCACGTAACCCAGTTGCCGGTAGTTATGTGGAGAGCCTCGCACTGCGTCTGGTTGGAGCACTCGACACTGATGCTCTGGAGAGGGCTGTGTGTGCCGTAGCTGATCGACATGGACCACTACGCTCGACTTTCCATCTTGCTGCCGGGCGTCTTGAGCAACGGGTTCATCGTAGCGTGTTACCGTTCACTATAGCGGATGAGTTTAATGGGCCGCTATCCTCATGGTTAACACATATCGCGGGGGACCCCTTTGATTTGGAAAGAGGTCCTGTCGCACGCACGGGGCTGTACCGGCTCGGAACTGATGATCATGTCTTCTGTGCGGCTGCACATCATATCGTTTGCGATGGGTGGTCCCGCGGTATATTCCTCCGCGAGCTTGGTCTAGCTTATGAAAGCCTGCTCAACGGACGCGGAACGGGACTGTCACTCCCAGAACGCGGATTTGCCGACTTTGCCCGGTCATCGTTCAACACAGAGGATCCTCGCCGCATCGCAACCCTGAAGTTTTGGCAGTCGGAGCTACAGGATGTTAAGGAGGCGCCTCAGCGCCCCCTTGGCGGTACGCTGTTACCGGGAAACCCGGCATTTGACTGCATCACCGTGGATTGGTCGAGACTTGCCCCTAGCCTTACACGTCTTGCTGCTAGCCAGTATTGTTCGCCTTTTATTGCTTTTCTCGCAGTGCTGCAAGATGCGCTGTTTGAGGAGACCGGTGCCGTCGAGACAACAATCGGCATTGATTTTGCAGGGCGCACTGAACCTTGGATGGAAGGTCTGATTGGTTTCTTTGCTCGCCAGATTCCGATCCGTTTGAAGAAGGCACACTGCCCATTCGAGCAGAGCCTTAAGAACCTTCGTACTACAGTCAACAGTGCGCTATCCCACGCAAATCTCTCGTTCAACGAGATAGCCGCCATCTCGCCCGTTGAGGAGCTCTTCGCTGTTAAACTCTCACTCGAGCAGAATATGACTCCCGCTGTTCGATTAGCTGGACTGACTGTCGAGCCTTTAGAAACATCGATCGCGGGGGCGAAGTTCCCGCTTCTGCTTAATATTAGTCTATCAAGTGGACTGCTGACCTGCCGGGCAGAATTCGATCCAAAGCGCGCACCTCGCGAACGAGTCGAACGGTTGTTGGACAGGTATAGGAATGTTGCCGAGTGTGTTACGGGCTCGGCTCTACCTCCCGGTCCCCGTTTTATCAGGCGGCTAGTAATGGTAGACCGCCTGATAGAAGACTCAGAGCCAAAAATTCCTTCACCTATTGCCACGCTGCGCGTGGTAGGTTCCACAAACTTGAGCAACCACGCAACTCAGTTGCAAGAGATGCTTAGACGTACTGGCGCAGTTTTAGTGCGGGGTCTGCCGCCCATGAATCCACAGGCGTTCGCCGCGGAAGTTGAAACAGTGATCGGACCGCTCGTTCCATACGTAGAACGATCATCTCCACGTACGTCGCTGGGAAACCAAATCTACACGTCCACAGATTATCCGTCCTCACGTCCAATCCCGCTACATAACGAGAATGCCTATGCATCTCGCTGGCCTCGATGGATAGCTTTTCTATGTGTGGAGCCGCCTTCTACTGGCGGACGCACTCCGATCTCGGATAGCCGCGCCGTTCTAGCTGTCCTGCCAACGACAGTTCGGGAGGCGTTTGAGCGACGCGGACTGCAATATATCAGACGCTTTAGCGGACCCATGGGTCAAACTGCCCGAGAGGTTTTCGGCTTCGAGGGTGCGGCGTTAGAAGCATTGTTGGTAGAGTCTGGTTACCGGGTCGAGCGAGATGCAGATGGACACCTAATCACTATGCGTAATGGGCCTGCCCTTCGTTCCCACCCAGAGACAAACGAATTAGTGTGGTTTAACCATGCTCATTTCTTCCATCCGACGGTTGTGGCATCAGAATGGTTATCTCCAGCGATCGCACAGACTCTTCCCTTCGACGTTTTCTATGGAAATGGCGAAGTGATTGACATAGCTGCTATCCGCGCGGTAGAAGCAGCCTACTGGCAAACCAGAATCGCTTTCTCGTGGCAATCTGGTGACTTACTAATGCTCGATAACATGATGTTTGCCCATGGTCGTGAGCCATTCACGGGCAGCCGACAAATCTGGGTGGCTATGGGCCAGGAATTATCTGATGGAAACTAACTTGTATGAGCCGACCGACGGATTCGAGATCTCATACCGCCAAGCCCGTCTGCTGCAGCTAGGTGCTGAATCTGGGGACTCGCCATATGCGGTAGCTGGTGCTTGGAGGCTTTCGAAAGGTGTGCATGCAGCGACTCTCGAAGCTGCCCTCAACCGTGTTGTTGCTGAAGAAGAAGTGCTCCGTTCAAGGATAGAAGCTCCTGTTGGTGAACCAGCTCGCCAAGTGATCAATCCGCACGTTGCCTTTTCGCTTACACGAATACAATCGCCAAGGAACAACGTCGAGAAGTGGCTAAGGAGACAGGCAAATGCTCTCTTAGTTGCAGCAGGTCATCGGGGCATGAGCATTGGTTTTGGGTTGGCTGAGAACAAGTCCAAGCGGTGGTTAGTCATCGCCAGCTCAGCCCTCTTTCTTGATATAGAGAGCATGGAGCTAATCCTAGAGCGGCTCGAGGGCCGACCAGCTCAAAGTCCCGCGTTCGTCGACGTGGTACCTTGGCTCAACGACGCAACTGGTCCAGCTCATGAGACACCGGAGCCGGAAAATTTCTCCTTATGCTTACCTCAAAGGCACGGACGCTATGCTCCACAAACCGTAGCTATCAATGTCGAGATTACCGCTGACACACTCGCTGCAGCTTGGGCATTTCTTATATCAAGATACACTTGTGATGGTCAGGCACCAATTCATGAGATGGGGGATGGGCGGGGTGAACCGGAGTTTGCAGATGTACTGGGTCCATTTGCCAGTCCACTTCCCGCAACTAAGTATGACATCGGTGATGGCGTCACTAGTAGGGATTGGATTGCTGCCTGCTCGGAGGCATATAGGGCTCTCCCACGTCTGGCAGCCCCGCCTGCCGGCACCAACGGTCTTGCTTACGGATTGCGGCGCCACTCGCCTGCCGGACTGCAGCCTCTAGCAGGCGGTGAGGCGGAGCGGATCGCCTTGTGGGATTGCAGCGAGCGCTGGTTCCTCCAGCTCTGCCTTACGCCGAATATGAATCGATGCGAAGCTCGAATCTTATTCGATAGCACACGCATAAGTCACACCATGGCCAAGAGGCTCGTGCTGGAACTCGAGACCCTTGCCATCGCTATGAAGTCGAGCCCGGGCGCTCCCTTGTTCAACATCACCTTCTGGAATCCTGAACATGCGAAGGCGGACCAAGACCGGCTCAATCAGGAGTCTGTGATAGCTGCTTCAGTTGAACCTCTGCATCAAATCATCGCCACGACCGCCATACAATACCCCAACCGATCTGCGGTGGAGGATTCCCAATACAAACTTACTTACGCTCAGCTTGACGCCAGAGCCACTGCAATTGCCGCAAACTTGAAAATGATGGGAGGCGGACCGGGTGTAGTTGTCGCCTTGTATATGGGTCGTAGTGTCTGTGCTCTGATTGCTATTCTAGGTATCTTGAAGGCCGGCGCAGCCTTCCTACCACTTTCTGAAGAAGATCCACCTGCCCGCATCGCTTGGCAGCTAGACGACGTCAGAGCTGGGCTCGTCATTGCCATAGATCGGGGACTAGCTGTTCCCGACTATCTAGCGGGAAGGCCGTGCCTTCTGCTGGACCAGGAGACGGGACTGCCCCTCAGCTTTGCCCCAGTATTGGCTCTGTCGCCTTCGGTTCCCGCGAATACAGCTTATGTTCTTTACACCTCCGGCACGACCGGAAGGCCGAAGGGTGTAATCGTTCCGGAATCAGCGCTGGCGAACTACTGCGTCTGGGCTGCGCACTTCTACCATATTGCGCGCGGCAACGGTGCCGTTGTATCGTCGAGCCTTACCGTAGATCTGACGCTCACTACTCTGCTCGCACCGCTTGTTGTCGGTCAACGTGTGATTATGGCAGCCCTCGATGATCCACTGGCGGATTTGGCTGCTCGACTCACAGAACGCACTGATCTAAGCCTGGTGAAACTAACGCCAAGCCAGTTTGCTCTCATTAACGCCCGCCTGCACGGTACTCCTCCTGCGGGTGCAGTAAGAACTATTGTACTGGGAGGGGAGGTTTTGGGCGGTGACCTAATTTTGCCGTGGCGAAAGCATGCTCCTAAAACACTAATATGGAACGAATACGGCCCTACAGAGACAACAGTAGGTTGCACCGTCTTCGCCGCTACAGGTGACGAAACAGTAATTCCCATCGGACGTCCCTGCGCTGGTGCTAGCCTACACCTTGTCGACGAGTGCAGACGCTTTGTCCCCATCGGCATGAGAGGTGAGATCTTAATCGGTGGACCTGGTGTAGCGAACTATCAGAATGCACTTGAGATAACCGCTGAACGGTTTATCGAGAATCTTCAGCAGGGTCACATGCCCCATCGGCTCTATCGATCCGGTGACCTTGCCAGACTGCGACCAGATGGTGTGCTAGTTCTCGAGGGCCGTGTAGATCGACAGATCAAGCTACATGGTCGCCGCATTGAGCCTGCTGAGGTTGAGTGTGTGCTGCGCGAAATTGCTGGGGTCGCCGACGCTGCCATAATACTTTCACACCGAAACGTGCTAGTGGCCTTCGTCGAGCCCATACTCGGCGCAATACTCGATACTGAAGTGCTGCGTCAAAGATTATCCGAGCGTCTACCTATACCGATGAGGCCTGGATTCCTCTCTGTTCTCGCTAAGCTACCGACAACTATGTCCGGAAAGATCGATCGCGATGCGCTTAGAGATCTGGTCGATCTTCCCGATGCTCGGAAAGATTCTATTCTACCGCGTACTGCTGTCGAGGCAGCACTCTGCAGATTGTTAGCCGAAGTGGTGGAGCTAGAGTGCGTCGGTATTGACGACGATTTCATTGAAATCGGCGGCAATTCTATGCGAGCGCTTCAAACTGTTGTTCGAGCCATGGACATGGGCTTTAACCTCGATGTCCGCGATCTGTTCGCCTATCGCACTATTAGAAGGATCGCGAACGCGGCTAGGTTACGGTCTATGAATACCGAACCTTTGCAGGTGCCACTACCCTTCGCGCTAGTTCCTTCAATAGAACGAGGACGTGTGGCTCCTGAGGCAGAAGATGCCTTTCCTGCCTCCAGCATGCAAATCGGTATGATATTTGAGCACGCAATGGCGAAGGACATCGGCATCTATCATGACGTGTTCGTCTACCGCATCGTGGCACCTGCGAATGCCAAAAATCTAGCAGCAGCAGCAGAACATTTGGCAATACGGCATCCAGCTTTGCGCACTTGCTTTGATTTGGGGGCGAATCCACCTCTAGCAGTAGTTTGGGCGAAACCAGTACCGCTATTGACGCTGTCCGACCTTAGCGCTGCTGAACCCGCAGTGCAGGAAGCGGCAATGGATGCCTGGGTTGCCGCCGAACGCCACCGTGGCTTCAACTTAACTGTCCCACCCCTTGTTCGTCTCCACGTCATTATCACAGGGGAGCATAGCTTCTTATTGGGCGTGTCGTTCCATCATGCTGTCATTGATGGCTGGAGCGATGTTACTATGCTGCGCGAATTGCTCGAGGATTACTGCGCACTGGTTCGCGATGAGAAGTTACCTGAATGTACACCGTTGTTACGCGGAGGGGCCCTATTTGTCCAAATGGAACAATTGGCCCTTGCTTCTAAGTCGAGCTGCAACTACTGGCTTGGCAAGCTCGCCAATCGTAAGCAAAGGCCTGTCGCATCAGCGCGAAGCGCAACGCTCACCATACCCGTAGAGATTCCAGCTAATGTGTCACGTGCGCTCGTCAACTTAGCCAAAACGTGGCGGCTGCCTGTCAAAACCCTACTACTAGCAGCACATATGAAAGTGCTGGCACAGGTTACTGGCGAAACTGAGCCGGTGACAGCAGTGGTGACCGGAGTTCGTCCTGAACTACCCAACGCTCATCGTATGCTAGGTCTCTTCATTAACACTGTGCCGATGCAGCAGGCTGCTGCTGGAGTAAGCTGGGCAGTGCTAGCTGAAGCTCTGATGTCCGAAGAATTGGCTGACTATCCCCACCGCCGCTTTCCGTTCGCTGCCATGCTTGAGGCAGGCGGATCAAGACCCGAAGCTCTCTTTTATTTCACTGACTATCATAATGTCCGAGGTCTCTTGCATAAGGCTAAAATACGCTTGGAGTTGATTCGAACCCATGAGGTCTCGAGTTTCCCGATTGCGGCAAACTTCGCCATCGACCCGTTCAGCGAACAGGTAGTACTCAACCTTCGGGTGTCTGAGACGATCCCCGGCGCTGCTCAACTCGCTCAGATCTATCAGCAGGCATTGAGGTCGTTATCTGAGACTCCAAATGAGGTGTTTGACGGTCCGGCTCTAAATAGCGGTTCCCCATCTGTACGCTCGTCATTAGTCGCCGTACGATTTGCTGCAGCAGCAGAGTCTTATCCTCAAGCACTAGCACTAGGTTGGCGTGACACTCGAACAACTTATAATACCCTGGCGCAAGAGGTTGAAGGTTTATCCCGCTTAATGGACGATGCTGGACTACAGCTAGGGGACCGAGTCGTTTTAGCCCTGCCACGCAAGCCAGTAATGGTAGCGGCAGTGCTGGCTTGTCTAGGACGAGGGTACTGTTTTGTTCCGGTCGATCCGATTACACCGAGGGACCGATTAGCTGTAATTTTACGCGAGTCCGCACCGGGTCTGATTCTAACTGAGACTGACGGTCCAGTGCTGCCATCAACCGACATCCCTGTGAGGCTCGCTTCACAGGCATATCCAGCTCAACCGTCTCCGCCTGTGGTTATAGAACCGGAATCTCCTGCCTATTTAATGTTCACGTCAGGAAGTACAGGCACTCCTAAGGGTGTGCTGGTTAGCCAGTCCAACTTGGCCAGCCTACTGGCAGCAATCGACGTCCTTTGTCCCCCTGATAAGCCAGCGATTTACCTTGCCCTCTCTAGCCTCAGCTTTGACATTTCACTACTGGAACTTTTATGGCCACTTACGCATGGTGGCACCGTCGTGCTTCAGGAGGGTCCGGAAACGTGGATGCCGTCGTGCACACCTGCAACGCTGCGAGGCAAAGGGCCGGACTTTAGTCTGTTCTGCTTTCCGCCAACGGGAGCTGGCGGTGTGGAGCAGGTGGTTCATCTGGCAAAGCTTGTTGATGATCTGGGCTTCAAGGCGGTCTGGGTTCCCGAACGCCATTTCAGCGCAATCGGCGGTGACTTTCCCAACCCATCCGTGACTGCCGCGGCTCTAGCAGTATCCACAACTCGGCTCGAGATCCGCGCAGGCAGCCTTACGCTGCCTCTTCATCACCCGGTTCGGGTGGCGGAGGACTGGGCTCAGATTGATGTTCTGTCCCATGGCCGGGCTGGAATAGCCTTCGCACGAGGGTGGGATGCTCGGGCTATGATTCTCGGACATGGTGAACCTAATACTCGCGTGAAGGCGTTCTTCGATGACATTGAAACAGTCAGGCGCCTCTGGCGGGGCGGAACGGTGGTTGGTTGCAGTGGTGAACATCTCAGCTTGCGTCCCCGCCCGATTTCACCCGAACTCAAGACGTGGGTGGCAATAGCCAGTGATGCTGCGCGTTGGGACAGAGCTGCACGGGAGGACCTTGGAGTTCTAACCCACCTCCTTGCCCAGACCCCAGAAAGTTTGGGTGAACATATCGCTCGCTACCGGGCTTATGGTGGACGCACAGACAGGGTAGTGCTGATGCTGCACGCTGCCGTGACTGAAGGTGAAGACGAGGCAACAGCAGTTCGCCTTGCCCTTCGCCGCTATCTCGACCTGTCAACCGCTGAGGCGGAAAATGACTTGCCTGACTTGAATCCCAAAATCACAGATCGGCGCGAACTGTTAATCGAACGTTCACTTCAGCGGTTCTCCGGTGCGTGCGGACTAGTAGGAGAGGCAGCGGTGTGCATTGACCGAGCTCGGTCATTTTGGAACGCTGGGGTTGGCGAGATCGCTTGCCTTGTTGATTTTGACACTGATCTCGACCGAGTAATCACAAGTATCCAACGCCTCGACTGGGTACGCGCTGCCTGTGCCGCTGCATCACCAGTAGAAATCGCACCAAGGCGAATCGCCCTCTCGATTGCCGAGAACATTGCGACTTTCGGTGTCAGCCACCTACAATGCACACCAACAATAGCAGCCATGTTGCTACGCGATTCTGCAACGAAGGCTGCCCTTACGAGGCTGGACACAATTATGGTCGGTGGTGAGGCTCTATCGGCTAGCCTCGCGACTGCCCTTAGTGGCGTGACGGATGCACGCCTTCTTAACATGTACGGTCCTACCGAGGCGACTATCTGGTCCATGGCGTCCGATTTTACGGGATTTGACCAAAGCCGAGGCGATGAGCGTGTGACTCTCGGACAGGCATTGTGTAACACGAGGGTACATATCCTGGACAACACTGGATCACTGGCAGACATAGGTGAACTATGTCTCGCTGGCAAGGGCCTAGCGCTCGGCTATGTCGGTGATCTAGTGCGCACGGCAGAGCGGTTTGTGAGCCGAGCTGGCGAGTCACGGCTCTACCGTACGGGGGACCGCGTTCGGCGCCTACCGAGTGGGGAACTGGAATGGTTGGGACGTATTGACCGACAGGTAAAGGTTGCCGGACGTCGGCTAGAACTGGGCGAGATCGAATCGCTCGCCCTATCCGTGCCAGGTGTAGCGGGGGCTGTGGCTGCGTTCGACAATGAGGAACTGACGTTGATTGTGACGGCAACTCCGGGTTTCGAACTCACGTCGACGGACGTGGCCGCCCACCTCGCTAGCCATCTCCCCTTTAGTCTGATTCCCTCACAGATCACTATTACGAACACAGCAGCAATGTCGGTTGCCGGGAAGTTCAAGCCAGCACTATCTACGAATAGATGCAATCAGATGCTGGCTCTGTGGCGGGAGTGTCTGAAGTTAAATGAGGTTCAACCAGATGACGACTTCTTCACCCTAGGTGGGACATCGATCTCCGCAGTGACACTAATTGCTCGGGTTGGGGAGGCGTTCAACGAGACTTTGCCCCTGCGTTCTTTGTTTGAGAATCCTACGCCTGCCAGTTTGCTGGCTCGGCTGGGCGAGAATCAGAGGACCCAGAACAGTAGAGTCAGCAGGTTGGACAATTTGGACAACGAATCCCTATTGCCTCTGGCACCAACCCAAGAACAGGTTTGGCTTAGCCACGCTATCTCTCCAAATAGCCCAACCTTCAACGATGCAGCGTTGTTGTTACTCAACGGACAGCTTAACACGGCTGCCCTTGCCTCAGCTCTCTCTTATATCGTGAACCGCCACGAGTCCTTGCGCTGCAGCTTCATTGCTAAGGATGGCGAAATTAGGCAAAGGATCGCGTCCACCTTGGATGTGGTGCTCAATCACTTAGATGCATCTGAGTTCTCTAACGAGAGATTGCTCGAGGTTTTTAAGGCCCGCGCTCGCGAGCCTTTCGATTTGACCTGCCCCCCATCGGCACGATTCACTCTCGCCACATGCGCACCAGATCGCTTTCAACTGCTGGTGGTCATACACCATGTAGCTTGTGACGGCTGGGGGATGGCCATACTGGTTGAGGAATTCATCCTTGCCTACCAGGCTTTTGCGGTCGGACGATTGCCCACCCTTGAGCCAGCGCCGTCACTCAGAAGCTTTATCCAGGATCAAGCTGAACGTCTTTCCACTGCTAAACTTAGCCAAATGGAACTTTTTTGGTCCAAAGCCCTGAAGGACGCGAACCTCGAGTTCACGTTGACAACGGACCACTCTCGCTTGACCGCTGGCACAAGTGATGGCGCAGTTCATCGCTTCATCATATCCTCGACATTAACGAGTCGCCTGGTTACCCTTTCAAAGGCTGCCAAGGTCACAGAATTCATGGTTTTATCCACCGCCTTTGCTGTCCTATTAAGGATGTACACCGGAGCCGAGGACGTGATTTTTGGGAGCGACGCAGCAGCGCGACCTTTAGCATTCCGGCGCTTGGTGGCGTCTGCGGCAAACCGAATTCCTCTGCGTTTTGACCTATCGGGGAACCCATCCTTCGCCGATCTGCTAATGCAGGCCCGCCGTAACCTTCCGGACGCCTACGATCATCAGGAAATGCCCCTGAACTATCTGGCAAAACTCCTGCAGCCCAGTCGGCCATATGGACTGCACCCACTATTTCAAATAGCCCTTACCTTACAGGAGGGTGAACCGCTTCGACGAACGATAGACGAGGTTAGCCTGACCCAGTGCTCGCTTGATTATGGCATCGCTAGACTCGATTTAGAAATTAATCTACAACGTTGCCAAGGTACCATCGAGGGTATAGCCCTGTTCCGGTCCGATCTGTTTGAGCCTGCTACCATTGCAGGCGTCTGCGATAGATTCGTTGCGCTTCTGGATGAAGTCTCAGCAAGGCCTCAGGCCCGGTTGTCGGAACTAGGCTCTCGCGACGGGAGTCCGGCATTGATCGGGACTGACCGCAAGATAGACCAAGGGTCGATCATTGATCAAATTCAAGGGCAGGTCGCACAGTCGCCTTACGCTGTTGCGATAAGCGGCGAAGGTTCGACACGCACCTACAGGGATCTAGCCTTCGATATTGACCACCTTGCCGCATCCCTGACACAGCAGGGCGTCGGTCCCGGACGGACAGTAGCGGTACTTGCGGACCGAACCTATGCTGTGCCACTGTCTCTACTGGCTATCCTACGCACTGGCGCGACTTTTATCCTGCTAGGTGGCACGGCTCCTGTAGCTCGTTCAGCTGCCATGGTAACTAAGGCGCAATGCGATTTCATCCTTGCCGACTCTGTTCGCGCCATGATTGCCGCAGCGATCTCTGCAGAAGCTTGTGGCACAGTACTGATTGTCGAGCATCTGCTTGCCGAACCTGTATTACGGCCACTCAATGGGGTTCCCGTGTCGGAACCTGCCTATATTTGCTTCACCTCAGGCAGCACCGGAACACCCAAAGGCGCAATGGTTAGTCATCGGGGTATGCGCAACCATTTGACCGCGAAGATTGATCTTCTCAAACTGACAGCTGTCGATGTAGTCGCCCAGACGTCCCCTGAAACCTTCGACATTTACGTGTGGCAAGTGCTCGCCCCCCTAGTTGCAGGGGCAGTGGTCAAGATTTATGATGACGAACTAATACGCAACCCGTCTGAACTGATTCGTCAGATCTCAGCTGCAGGCGTGACTGTTTGGGAGGTCGTGCCTTCATTCTTGCGATCGCTGTTAGACTTAGCCTCAGCAGAGATTCCGCTACCCAGGCTACGCTGGCTGATAGTCACTGGCGAGGCGTTAGAGCCCGACCTATGCCGTCGTTGGCTTGCGCGATATCCGGACATACCAATGATCAACGCGTATGGTCCGGTGGAGTGCTCCGATGACGTTGCGCACTATGTCATCAACGCACCGCCTGGTGAGGAGCAGGCACGCATACCCATCGGCTCTCCTATCGCCAACACGCGCTTACATATCTGGACAGTCGATGGGACAGTGGCGCCCGTGGGAGCAGTAGGTGAACTACTAATCAGTGGCGATTGCGTTGGTTTAGGCTATATTAATGACCCCGAGCGCACCACCGCAGCATTCATTCCAGATCCGGCAAACCTCGCTGCACGACTCTACCGAACCGGCGACCGAGTGAGACTTACGCCTAGCGGCACCCTGGAATTTCTGGGGCGCATCGATAACCAAGTGAAGCTGCGCGGCCATCGCATCGAGTTAGAGGAGGTTGCGGTTGTTATCAAGCGTCATCCCCTGGTCAAAGACGCCACGGTAAGCATTAGTGAAGAAATTGGCAACAGAAAACTGGCAGCTTACTTTGTAATTGACGATAAGGCGGTTGCCCAAGAAGCGCGTGTTGAAGCGGAATCCTCGCTCCGATTGGCCAATTGGCAGGATGTCTATAACGAGGCGGTACCAGCGTTCACCGACCATGATCTGTTCGGACTTCAAATAGCTACCTGGATCAACAGCTATGATGGTCAGCCCATACCCCGAGTGGAAATGCAAGCTTGGTTGGATGCGACGCTAAAACGACTGATCGCTTTGCCCCATGCGGACGTACTCGAGATCGGCGTCGGATCCGGAATGATTTTGGGTGGACTGGCTCGAGATCCAGAAACTTTCAATTACATAGCGACCGACGTCTCGACTCGCGCTTTAGAATTGTCCCGAAGGGTGATTGCATCCATGGGCAGTAGTACAAGGATTGAATTGCGACGTCAACCAGCCCATGATTTCATGGGACTTGCAGAGAGACAGTTCGACTTAGTCGTACTCAATTCGACCGTTCAATATTTTCCCAGTGCCGATTATCTGCTCACCGTACTTGATCAAGCAGTCGCCGTCCTGAAGACAGGTGGACGAATATTTCTCGGGGATGTCCGCAATCTGTCGCTGCTGCGTAGTTTCCATTTATCAGTCCTAGAGAAGGTCAGCCGCGGTAACACACTAGCTACAGATCTCCGAGCCCGGCTTGATATAGCCTGTGACTATGAAAGCGAGTTGCTCATTGCCCCTGCATTCTTTGAGTCGTTACGCAGTCGTTGGCCGCGGCTATGTCGGGTCGAAATGCAGCTCAAGAAGACGCAGGACGCCAACGAGCTTACACGTTTTCGCTACGATGTGGTCCTTGCATTCGATACAGCGACAGCGACAGCAGTTGCTGAGCTCGACATTGGTTCAAACCCCACCTCCACCGACTTGGCCGCCGCCGCCGCTCATGCACCGGTTCGTGTAGTCGGTCTGCTTAATAGTCGCGTTGCCCGGGATGTTGCTGCAGTCGCTAGGCTGGAAGCTGCGGACGCCAACCAGACTCTTCAGGATCTGCAAATTGCTACCGATCCCGGAGGGTACGATCCAGCTGCTCTCCATTCCTGGGCGGAGAGCCTTGGCCTTGCGTGTGAATTGAACTGGAGTAATCGTGGTCCGGATCGCTTCGATCTACAGCTTTATCCCCTGGCGGCGCCTCTAGCGAATCGGTCCTCGGTGTCATCAGCGGATCAAGTGCCAGCATCACCAGCGAATCAAAACAGTCCACTAACCAATGCACCTCTTGCCGCAGCACTTAGCCGCAGCGTGGAACAGGATCTGCGGCAATACCTATCACGTGTCTTGCCCGAGGCCATGATCCCTACCAGTTTCACGCGAATGAAGGCCATCCCCTATACACATCACGGCAAGCTGGATCGTCGTGCTCTCCCTCACCCTAGTAACCTGCGACCCAACCTCGTGAAGTCGTTCGAGCCTCCTATAGGGACGATTGAGACCACCATATCGAGACTCTGGTCAGAGCTGCTACATATCGATAAGATCGGACGGCATGATGATTTTTTCGAACTTGGAGGTGACTCCATCATCGTCATTCAGTTTGTGGCACGTGCCCGAGCAGAAGGTCTGACTTTAAAGCCCGGGGACGCTTTCCGGCGTCGCACTATTGCGGAGCTGGCAAAAGCTTGTGCTGACGCAGTAGCCTCTGATTTAGATATCAAAAGCTGTGGCGATGCCCCGACTACGCCAGCACAGGCAAACCTACTGCGCTCTGGTGGGGCAATGCTGAATCATTTCAACCAAGCTTTGCTGTTGGAAACAAACCGAGTTTTGAACCCCGAGGTGTTAGAGCAGTCCTTAGAACTGGTGCATGCCCGCCACGAAGGTCTCAGGTTAATGTTCACGCCTGATGGTAGCAGGGCTCGGTCAACTAACATTGCGATGCTCCCACTTGACCGGATCACGCATACAGCTGCCTGCCTTGCTAGCTGTTTGGCACCCCTGCAGGCAGCCTTGGACATTAGCACTGGGCAGCTGTGGCGGGCAGCTCTCATTGATTGGAGTAGCGGGAGACCTCCAGCGCTTGCGCTGATTGCTCATCATTTAGCGGTGGATCAGGTATCCTGGGAAATTATCGTTCAGGATATCGAAACCACTTATCGAGCGCTTGAGTCTGGGATAACTCCAAGACTGCTACCAGTTATGCCCTTCACTCGTGCAGCCCAGGACTTAGCGGCTAAGGCCGCTGAGCTGAGTGTGTTAGCTCAGGTAGATGCTTGGCTCGGCTACCCGGCGGTCGTGGAACTGCCACGTGACCTGCCTGGAGTAACCAATGGGCTGAGCGCATCCTCGGCTATCTTGCCGCTTACGCTCAACGCCAAGACCACTCAGCACCTACGCGGACCAGTTAGCCGCGGTCTTAAGGCCGGACTCGATCAAATCGTTCTTGCTGCCTTGCTTCGCGCCCTCGTGAATTGGACTGGCCAAACAGCGCATACGCTAACACTTGAAGATTCTGGTCGTGACGGCATTGATGGCAAGGGCGCCAACCTATCGCGCTCGGTTGGCTGGTTCGCAGCAGCTTGGCCTGCCGCTTTCGTACTATCACAAATGCCGGACCCAGTTGCCGATGTAATGGTAGTGACACAGCAAGCACGCACTGGGCCTGCTGGAATTACTTTTGGGCTACTGACAGAGCATCATCCTGATCCCGAAATTCGCGCACGCCTTAGAAAGATCGGCACTACGGCCGTAGCCTATAATTTCTTTGGGGACATCGAACGATCAGTCGAGCGGGATCGGTTATTTAACCTCCGACCCTGCGACCTTGGACCACTCAGCGGTGCCGAAAACGTCCGTCCGAATCTTCTACAGATTGATGGTTATCTCGAAGATGGGCAGCTGCACCTGCGACTAGAGTTTTCTGATACCGTACACCACCGCTCAACAATCAAACGTCTTGGCGACTGGATGATGAAGGCTCTGAATGCTATTGCAGAAATTCTACCTGGAGCCGAGACGCAGATGGTTTACGACGATATGCCCGATATTTCGTTGTCTGATTTGGCAGCAGCCATTGCTGAAACGGGTGGCGATTAACCGGCGGCTTCAACCATTTCGATTAGCCTAGCGGGAGTCGGATCCCACAAAAACTCAGACAGCTGTAAGGGTTTAGCCGCGTCGATAGAGAGGTGATTAACCATCTTCATAGCTAGTAGGGAATGACCACCAACCGCGAAGAAGTTATCGTACAGGCCTCTAGGGGGAAAGCCCAGCACCGCGCACCATGCATCGCTAACTCGCGTAGAGTGCACCCTGGTACTAGATGTAGGAATGGCTGGTTGTGCTTGCATCCACACTTCGAGTCTAGAGCGATCCATTTTGCCGTTCGGTAGCTTGGGTAAGCTGTTCACCGCTCTAAAGGCTGTAGGAATTGCTGCGGCTGGAAGGCGTTCAAGCAGATGGCGGCGCAAGCTCAAAGTATTAATGGATTGCGCTTCGAGGAGGGCCTCAATATGCAATCCATCACATCCAGATTTTACAAAGACAGCTGCAGGGACACCCAAAGCCTCAATCAACGCCGCTTCAATTTCCTCAAGCTCAAATCGCACTCCATGGAGCTTTATCTGATTATCGAGCCGACCAAGCACGACCAAACGTCCAGCAGAATCGATTGTTCCAAGATCACCAGTGCGGAATGCGCGACCGTTGATCCCCAAGATAGTACCAGGAGCGAGGAAACGGTCGCTGCTGGCCGGATCGATGGCAAGGTAAGCCGCACAGACATCATCAGTCTCAACAACGATTTCTCCGATGTCGCCGCATTCTAAAATACGCAAGTCGTCACCAACAATGTATAGCTGACGCCCATCGATCGCTATGCCAGCAGGAATGCGAAGTGCTCGGAGGTCGGCAGGGACGATCCGATGACATGACGCCGCGACTGTTTCAGTAGGTCCATAGACATTACTGATATTGACATCTTCGCCAAACTGCCCCAAAGCACGAGCAGCAGTTCGGATCGGCAGCGGTTCCCCAACGAAAAAAATTCCTCGCACATCAGGCAGAGCCGCTGGCGGCGTCCTAGCGAACGCTGATGGCAGTACTTGCAGGGCAGTTACCCGATTTGCGGCGAGAAATAGCGGTAACGTTTCAGGGAGCAGATCCTGACGCCGCGCTAGTACAGCACAAGCACCAAGGCAGAGCGCGCCGAACAGTTCGCAGTAGCGAACGTCAAATCCCATAGGAGCTAGCACCGCCATCCGAGCATCGGGACTAATCTTTAACGGTTCCGCCTGCCAGTTAATGAAAGCAGCTAGAGTCGCATGGGTATGAACCATACCCTTCGGCTGTCCGCTCGACCCTGATGTGTAGACTAGATAAGCTGGCGCTTCTGGATTACTTGGTGTTTCAGACTCAGCCTCGACTGGAATTGGATCAAAACTCACCTGAATGACCGGTGATGCCGTCCAGTCGTCAAGGACAGCTTGCCCACCGTCGGTTAATGCATCGACATCGGTCAGGATTAAGTCTGGCGAAGCCGCATTCAGGATCGACTGCACTCGAGCTGGCGGATCACTAGGCTGCAGACCTAGGAATGCGCCACCAACCTTCAAAGTTGCTAAAATGGCTGCCACTCCTACCGGACCATCGCCGCATATGATAGCGACTCGACGCGGAGTCCCGCAAAGATGGGCGATACGCTTTGCGGCAGAATCGAGTTGGCTATAGCTGTATGACATACCATCAAAGCCAATTGCCTTAGCATCCGGCGTTTCCCTTACCCATCGCTCAAACATGCGATGTAAACATAATGGCTCGTCAAGAGTAGGAGGAATGTGTGGAATGGTTGTTAGCGAGACGGCATCGAGGAGTTGCTCAATCCAGAACTCTGCCAGTTGCTGTGCGGTCGACTCGTCAACAAGGTGAGCATTGCATACAAGGTGTCCAGACAATCCTTCCGCTTCCACAATGAGGGTAAATTCAACTGGATGAAACGGTGTGAACGCAAAACTAGGCCGCTCAAAAGTAAGGTCACCGAATTTAGCACAAGCACCGAAGCTTGGCAGAGTTAAAGCAGCGAGCGAGTTTGTCGCATCAGAGGGGATCTGCTGCCACACAAATGCGAAATCGAAAAACAGTGAACCTGCCGTACGTTCAGTTAAGCTTACTGCAGCGGGCAGACCGCCGTACCGAGTTCCCTGCCTCAAACTCGCCCGAATATTGGATATCAGTGTTGCAAAATCGCCGCTCATGGCATCGTCTACAAAGATCGGAACCGGCAAAACATGATTGCCAACTACCTCCATATCTGCCTTGCGCTGTGAGACTGGTGTCAGGATCGCCAGACGCTTACGACTAAACACACGTGCCGTTGCTTGGGCAAAGGCGGCGAGGCAAACCTCGAACTCGGTAGCTCTCAATGCACGTGCTCGACGGTGTAGTGCCGATGAAGGGATTGGGACTACGACCGAGATCATGTTACCGGCGCTGAGACGACGACTGTCATTAAATATCGGCGGTGGATCAGTGAGACGGGCTTGCCAATAGCCAACCGCAGCGGCTGGTATGAACGCAATTTGGTCTGGGCTCTCAGGACCCCGACTCACCAGGACCCCGGACCAGGACTGAGCTAGTTGCCGCGCTAAAATCGCCCCCGACACAAGGTCACTAGCAGCATGATGTATTACTAGCAACAGTGTGGCTCGATCACCTTGATCATAAACCGTCGCTCGACATGGTGCCTCTCGCTCCAACCGGAAAGGTCGCCGAATCTCGGCATCTAGTGCCTCTGGTGGGTTCATTACGACTTTGACTTGCACCGGCGCACGGGCCACAGTGCGCATACCGCCGGCAATAGAGTCATCTGCAATAGGAGCACGTCGCAAGGCCGGATACAGCCCAATTACAGAAGTTGTGGCCCGAGCTAGACGGGGACCCACGTCTGGACCTTCAGCATGCACTAGAAAGGAAATGTTAAGCGCACCGATATCGGGGGCAGCAGCATATTGAGCCAGGACTAGCAGACGAGGATCGGGTTGAGGTATACAGCTTTCAGTGGCTACCACAAATTGGCTCTGTCTAGCGATTAGAGCTTCTATCTCATTAATCGAAAGGTCGGTCAGCCACTGATCCGCTGGCAGTGCAAGGCCATAATCCTGTTCGAGCACGTGACGTAGAACCAAGGCTTGCATGGACTGGCAGCCCAACGCTGCCAGACTGATGTGGCGATCGAGTTCGGTGCTTGAGAAATTCAAAAAGGTGGATACCCGCTCCGCTATGGTTTTACCTGCTGGACCTAGCAGGGTGAAAGCTGCGAGAACATCCACCTCGCCTTTCTGCAGCATCTGAGCCGCCGCTGAACGCCGGATCTTCCCACTGGAGGTTCTGGGCAGCGTACCGCGACGCAGAAAGACGACTCGATCCACCACTGCTTCCAGGGTAGTGTTGACCGTGACGGACATCTCCGATGCCATAGCTTGTAGGGTATTTAGCTCACGCCGCTTGCTGACTTCGACGACGAGATTCAGTTGTCCCTCTACGTCAACCGCAGCCATCCGGCAACCTCGATCGGCTGATCCGGCACCTGCTGCAGCCTCAATATCGTCAGGAAAAAGATTTCGCCCGAATTGAATGATGACATCGTCTAAGCGCCCTAAAACGTGCAGAATTCCTTTGTATAGAAAGCCCAAGTCGGCGGTACTTTTCCACGCATCAATGCAATCTGGTGGTCTACCGTGATAGCCGCTTGATATGCTAGGGCCACGCACCCGAATTTCTCCGATCTGCCCTGGAGGCAGGGATGTTCCCTGATTCGGCTTGACGATAGCCAACTCAAGTCCTGGGGCAGGAGCCCCGAGCGCCATACACTCAATTCCAACGGCTGCAGGTACCGCTTCTCCTCTCTCTAACGCTGCCCGGTCGAAACGATGTGCTAGCTGGTCGGGTTTCCAGGCGGCGCCAGAAACTAGCAGAGTTGCCTCGGCGAGTCCATAGCAGGGTAGAAATGCTCGGGAGGAGAAGTTGGCTGGGGCAAAGCGCGCAGCAAAGTTCCGCAAGGTCGTCTCGTAGACACGCTCGGAACCATTGAACGCAACGTGCCAGCGAGATAAATCTAGCCCCTCCACAGCACCATCTTCGATCGCTTGGGTGCAAAGTCGGTAAGCTGCGTCTGGTCCGCCGCTCGTGTGGGCACCAAAGCGTGAAACTACCTCGAGCCACAACCGCGGGCGCGCCGCGAAGTCGCCCGGGCGGATTAATGTACAGGTAGATCCAAGCATTACAGGCTGAATGACGCCACCGATAAGGCCCATGTCATGAAACAGCGGTAACCAATTTACGAAGTCGGAGTCCACATCGTGTCCGAAAACAGCGGATATCATTTTACTGTTGGCTACTATGCTTTCATGCCTAACTAAGACCCCACGGGGATTGCCAGTACTACCACTGCTATATTGAATGACCGCCGTCGCAGATGGTTCGACGAATTCTGGACAGGGCTCTGCAACTAGGTCATCATCCAACGTTCTGATTTCACCCACCGTCGTGATGGCTCTTGTAGCGTTGACAGCATCGGGTGGCACAAGAACTAAACTGGGAGTGCAGTCGTTCAGAACTGAGAGAAAACGGGTCGAACTACGGTGCCGTGGCGCAAGCACTGGTACGACCGTCCGGCCGGACATCAAGGTACCAAACAGCCCGACAAGGAATTGAGTGCCAGTTGGCAGGGCTAGCACAATCCGACTCATCGGTGGGGTTTGCTGGGTAATCCACTCCGCTGTGCCTCCAGCCCGCCGGGTAAGCTGTCCATAGGTAAGCAATTCGGTTACCTCGCCTTGTCCATCAACGACCCGAAAGGCGATTGCGTCCTGATTGCGCGCAGCGTGGCGCAGAAGTGCAGCAATTACCCCATTCTCATGAAGGTTGATGCTCATTGCCCAGGACTACTCCTTCTCAACAACTACAGTGGTAGGGGCTGTGCGCAAAGTGTAAGAAACCACCTGTAAAAATTTTCAACAATAGTTTAGATAGTTCTTAGTAACAATGGGGCTTGGACAATCTTTAAAGGAAGCAGTTTTTTAGACAAGCCACCTCTCTAGAAGAGGAGCTGACAGAAAATCTAAAAGTAGCAATATAGCCATTCTACAAGCCTCATTATTCAAAATACGGCAGTTAGTAAACCTCAAAAAAAATTTACAATAGTGCCATTTTCAACAGTTTTCTTAGTATTTTGCAAATTCACTAGCTTGAGTTGTTATGGTGTGTTGTTGGAGAAAATCTATCAACAACAGCTTTCAACTATGAGGTTTTGTTTCAATAGATTCTCAGTTGATTCACCATACTGTTATGTTAATAATGGAATCACATTAACTAAAAACGATTATCTCAAAATGATGAGGCTATAATTTATATAGTGATAATCCAATTAGTGTTTTGCAGGACAACCAAGAATTAACAAACCTAGAAGGACAGAACTACTTAACTGACTTCTACAAGAAATTTCTTATTGTATTATTTTTACTGCGACCTTGATTGTGATAAGTTAAGGCTTTAAGGCTTGCTATGACGGCATTAGCACAAGGGCTTGTTGAACGACTTGCAGTTGTGGAGAAAATCATTTGCCCTACACCTGTTATTCAACTGACAAACAACCATATAGATTTGTTTACAAAGCTCGAATATCTTAACGGTATTGGCAGTATCAAGGATAGACCAGCTCTTTGGACTTTAAAGCGTGCTATCGAACGTGGTGAAATCGAATCGCAAACTACTATCATTGAGTCTTCCTCAGGTAACTTTGCCTGTGCAATAGCCACACTAGCAAAAATGCTAGAAATTAATTTTATTCCGGTTATTGATCCGAATATATCGCCGCTGTATGAATCTTGGCTACGCTCGCAATGTGACCGCGTGATTAAAGTTGAAAACCACGATGATACTGGTGGCTTCTTGAAGTCACGTTTATGCAAAGTTCAGCAGCTCAAAAGCGAAATCTCTGACTCATACTGGCCTAATCAATATGGTAACCCTGACTGCATGGAGGCTCATTACCATCTCACTGGCGAGGAAATTTGGCAGAGTATTTCCTCTATCGATTACGTATTTTTAGGTGTTAGCTCGGCTGGAACCATAGCCGGTGTATCTCAACGACTCAAAGAACATAATGCCAATATCAGAATTGTTGCAGTAGACGTAGAGGGGTCAGTAATCTTCAGACATTCACTGTATAAACGTTGGATTTCTGGTTTGGGATCAAGCATTATACCCCCTTTACTTAAACACGCCCTCATTGACGAGGTTGTGTTAGTATCCGAAGTCGAAACCATCGCAGGTTGCCATGAACTACTTGAGAAATATGGTCTCTTTGTAGGTGGTTCCAGTGGCAGCGCTTACAGCGCTATCAAGCAATATTTCGCCAAATTGAACCAGCGTACTCGACCCCGTGTCTTGTTTCTATGTTGTGACCGTGGCAACGCTTACCTTAATAACATCTTTAACCGTCGTTGGGTTGAGTGGCGTGTGAATGCTACTGACAATGCATAGGCTAGTGTAATGTATGTCCAATCCCAATTCCTGTTCTGAATCATCTAGTTCATTCACATTCTCGATTATCACTGGGCGTACAGTACATCGCCTCGTTAATGAAAACCTTGAGGGCTGCATCACGATTGTACGTGATGCTTACATTGCTCACTCGAGAGAACACAGCGTTAATCCATCCAGCCTTTTCCTGAATTTTCGTGATAAACCGAATGCGCGTATCATTGCATTACCTTCGTATCTTGAATATCCTTGGCATACTTCTGGTATAAAGTGGATTGCTAGCTATCCCGACAATATCGTCAACGGTATTCCGCGTGCCTCCGCTGTGCTAATTCTTAATAACGGCGAAACTGGCTATCCGTTTGCATGCCTGGAGGCGTCGATCATTTCAGCGGCTCGAACTGCTGCATTCGCTGGACTTGCAGCAGAACACCTGACAGGTGGACGCAAAGTGCAAACGCTTGGGATCATTGGTGCAGGTTTTATATCACGCTATATCTATCGTTTCTTAATAGGAACGGGCTGGAATATCAGCAATGTTCGTATATACGACACCAATATTAGAGAAGCTCAACGCTTTGCTGAGTGCGTTTGCGAGCTTAAGCAGCACACATCCATATCTGTGTTCCCTACTCTTACTTCGGTTGTACGAGAATCAGATTTAGTTTTATTCGCGACAGTTGCTTCAGAACCGCACGTACATGAATATGCACTTTTTGAGCATCATCCTGTTATTCTACATGTCTCACTTCGTGATCTTGCTCCCGAATTGCTTCTTAATACCTGCAACATTGTTGATGACGTTCATCATGTAATGAATGCCCACACATCCCTACATTTGGCCGAAAAGCTGGCAGGATCACGAGATTTTATTACTGGCTCACTTGCTGACGTCCTAGAGGGCAAGTGCATAATACAACGGAATCGTACCGTTGTGTTTTCACCATTCGGACTCGGAATTCTCGATCTTGCTTTGGGGAAATGGATATATGACCGTGCAATTGCTACAGGCGAGTATCTTGAGATTCCTGAATTCTTCTACGATTTAGAGCGATAACGAGAACCTAGGAATCTAGTGTCTATCGATCACACAACGAAGGGTTTGTTCAGCAAACTCTTCGTTATTAATTATAAATTCACCTTGTCCAGATGAGAAATACCTCAATGAACTACCGCATAATACTTTTAATTAAGTAACGCAATGGTCAGTTGCTGAAACGGATGCTAGATGACAGTGAGCAACTCAGTTATCCCTTAAGCGATAGAACCCATCGATTGCTGCTCAAATCTGAAAGAGTTTTACTTCTATTTCCACGTGAAAATCTGATTTTTTCACTTCCATATGAACCTTAACCGATCAGACTGTCTATGCTACCTCAATTAACCCTTGAGGACCAACAGTCCAAACTTGGGTAGTTAACGCAAAGCATCCCCAAGTCTTGTTATATTTCGCTTGCCCAAAAATCGCCATGATACCTTGCACCGGTAGCGCAATCCGAATTTTGCTTTCACCAAACAGCTCGATCGGCGACCATAGAGAGTTTCGGAGATCGAGGCTAGGCGCATGTGCAATCCAAAGTTTAAAAATAGGGGCAGCATTGGAGGTCATCATAATGCAGAGTGCTCCGTCCTCAATCCAGGCCTTGCCTGTTAAATTAGGCATCACCTCTCCCAAGGCCACTTGTCGATGAAGCGCCCCGACTATGCCAAGAATTTCTACGTAGGCCAATGAACCGTGGCTAGTATTGGGAATCATCGAGCGATAACTTCTTCCAGGAATTTGCTCAATGTAGAGATTTGAGGCTTGAACCGGACAATATTCATCGTTTGTAGCAGATATGATCGCTCGTGCAACGTTGTAGTAAGTAGTCCAGCGGACAACATCCACCATATCGAGAAGTTGTTGACCCCGCGATGTTTGCAAACGGTTTGGTATATCTAGAGTCTCGAACGGTTGCAGGGCAGGAGATAAGCTACCCCAGACGGAGCGTTGGCAGGTAATCTGTCGTGGTAGGTCGAAGAAATCCATCATAATAGGGGCGATGGCATTTACACGTTCGTCCACAGCAGCCGTTAGCCAAGCAGCCCAACCACGTTTAGAGAATCCAGCTAAGGTAAACTGCTCGACCTTAGCAGCCCAAGTGTCGGTAGCTAGCCTTTGGGTGACATCCATAGCCCGACGTACTGCACCTACCATCGGTAATAGCACCGGCCAGTCGGGACGTCCCGACGCCAAAAATTGACTAAAACTATGGGAGATTAACTCGTTCTCACCAAGACCACCGAACATAGGCTGACATAGGGTATGGGAGACAACTCCAACAATACTGCTGGTCTCCTGAGCAATTATGGCAAATAGGGTCAACTCACCCTCAAATCGTGCATCCTCATTGCGGTGAGTAGCATCTCCCCCTTGAGCACCACCGCTCAAGAACAACAAGCCTTGGGACTGGCTAGACGAATAAGTCGAAGGCTTGAAAAGTTGCAATTCATGAACCCAATCCATGCCTTTCCATCGCTGCGACGTAATCTTCACTGCAAGGCTTTCGCCCATTAGCAAAGCTTTCCGCCGAGGAATCCCGATATTGAACTGAGGTGAAACCCTACTCGTCCAAACGCGCAAATAATTTTGGCTAGATGTTTTTTTCAATTCGAATTCGGGTGTTGCAAAAGAGAGAATGACTTAGGCAAATCGAGGAATCTGGTGATGCTGGAGATAGTAGATCAACAATCGCACGGATACCCTCAACATCTCCGCCGATTTGGAGTAGCAGAGCGTTTGGCGGTGCAAGCGTGCTAGGTAATGGCGTAATCGACAATTTTCTCCTTCCACCCGAGTCATCGCCGTCTTGCTCACCAGATGGTCGGCATCATCAATTAAGCAGGGGTAGACCTTGTAGCCATCGGTGATATACAAAAAACACGCCCACCCTTGAATCCTCTGCCAGAGCCTCCGAAACGTCTCCAATGAGCGGTTGCCCACGATGAACTTGAGAATGCCGGGCAACTTTGTATTCACGACTGTCCAGAGCCAGACTTTGTTTTTTTAGCCCCGACAAAGGTTTGGAGTTCGTCGATTTGAGCGGTTTCTGGAATCTCATAGTCTTCGTCTGGGATAGCCGCTTCTGCTTGGCGCACCCAGTTGACGACACTGTTGTGATTAATGCCAGTGACCCGCTCAATTCCCCGAAACCCCATGCCATTGAGCGACATCTTCACACACACGTCTTTGACATCAGAGCTATAGCCTTGCGGTGATGGATTCTCCCGAAATTGGCGCTGACAGTCTCGGCAGAGATAGCTTTGTTTGCCGTGGCGATGTCCATTCTTCACGATTTTGTCACTGGCGCAGCGGGGGCAGTTCATGGCTTAGTCCCACATCATCATTCCCTAGTATGCAACACCCGAATTCGAGCTAGGGGGAAGAGTTCACTCAATAAAAAAGTGAATCAAACATACTTTACGTACTAAAGGGCTTTGGCATACCTAGCATTACCCAGTTAAAGTAAGCTAAACATAATTAGGCTTGCGATTTCCCAGAATTTACCCTTTTTGAAGGGGGAGGTAGTACGCGCCCTAACCCTTCAGGCGCATAGGTTTAGATTACGAACTCATTCGCCACGATTGACCCAGAGTCGGGGGACAACTTTCTGCCCCAAGTGGGGTTCATCTTGGCTATTTACTGACCGTACAACACCCATCAGCTCTTCGTTGAGCGCCTGACGGAACGTATTCGGATCTTCTATAGCATTTTGGAAATCTTCTCTAGACACGCTAGACTGACCTTGGATATCAAAGCAGCCCCAATAGTTATCAGCTTGCGCGCAATATACACCACAAGCGCCACCTTTTGCATCGCAGCCAGCGCCGCAAAAGGTGCCGTTGTCAGCCATTTTCTCATCACGTCCTCTTAGGATTCCATCATCAAGAACCTGAAGATAAACTTCAATATGGGCTAACGGAACTTCCTTGAGCAAAGCTCGTACGAAATCTCTTGTTGCCATTACAATACCCCCATTTTAGTAGTTTGGGCGTGGAAGGAACTGTTGGGAACTGTGCTGCTATCCTCCATAAGCATTTCGAGGAATGCCTCTAGGAGGCGAGTATGAACGCCACAATAAGGCTTCGCTAAAATAGAATTGGTGGCGATCCGGTCGGCACCAACACAGCCGGAATGGAATGCCTGATACTCAGTTGGGCAATCGCAAGGCCCAAAAATAGCTTCTTGAAAGGCTCTGCCAACTGACCAGTTCATTGTCTTAAAAAACTGATCGTCATAAACATTGCCCATTTTCAAGTACTGGTATCCGTTGAACATGAAGCAAGGGTAGATGTCTCCTGCCGGATTCATCGACAAATCTGAGAAAAAGGCTGGACAGTAAGCGCGGCGTGCCATAGGGTCATAAGATTTCAGTACTTGCAGCCAATGGTCGACCAAAAAGATAACCTTTGGCACTCCTTTACGCAAATTGTCTAAGGAATAACGAATTGCTGGAATATAAGACTCAACGATCTCGTCGTCAGTCAAATAGTAACGGTTATCCGGAGTAGCCGATACCCAAGGCGCATGCAGAACCCTTACCCCATGCTCAGAATTAAAATAGTCCATTAAGTCCATAACGGTGACCCCAGCCTCCAGATGGAAGCGCGAGAATGTAGCCTCAATGTGATAAGTACCGCCAGCATCGCGCAATTTGGCTAGGTTCTGCATAGAGAGCGAGGATGTGCCATGACCATGCCTATCAATCCGTGATAGGTCATTTACTACCGGCGGACCGTCTAAGCTAATATTCAAACCGAAGTCATACTTGAGCACCATCTCCCGGGCATCTTCGTCAAGCAGGGTTGCGTTGGTGATCATGGCATATTTCGGCTTAATTCCCATACCGGGAATACTACCGGCCTCAACAACCTCACAGATTTGACGGATGAGCTTACGCTTGAGCAGGGGTTCGCCACCGAAAAAGAATAGAGTGCTAATTCGTGGCCAGATCTTGTAAGCTCGCTCGAGCATATCGATGACCGATGCCTCCGTCATCGTCCGCTTATGGGGATCTGGATTGTAGAAAATCTCCGGGTCGCGATGTTCGTAACAGTAGGGACAAGCGAGATTACAAACCTCAGTGAGCATTATGGCAAGGCGATGAAGGGAAGGATGGTTCGGCTCTACTGTTTTCGCCATCAAGCTACTTTTGTCCACAATAACCAACTCCTTCTGCTTAATATTGTGAGCTGATAGTCTTGAGTTCCAAAGTTGCAAAACTAAGTGAATCAAGCACACCTTATGTACCGAAGAACCTTTTGCACATCTAACATTCACGCAATCAAAGCAAGCTAAACACAATTAGGTTAGCGATTTCCTCATGCTTACCCTCTTTGAAGCGAGGGAGCAGTACGTACCCTGGGAACTTCAAAGTCATGCAGGTTTACATTACGCAAGCCTTAGCCACGATTGACCCAAAGTCTGGGGTTAATCTTCGGTCCGAGGTGAGGTGCACTTTGGCTATTCTCTCCTAGGTTATCTACTGACCGCACAACGCCCATCAGCTCTTCGTTGAGCGCCTGACGGAACGCATTCGGATTGTCTACAGCATTTTGGAAATCTTCTCTAGTTACGCCTGAATGACCTTGGATGTCAAAGCAACCCCAATAGTTATCAGCTTGCGCGCACCACGCGCCGCAGGCACCACCTTTCGCATCACAGCCACCACCACAAATTGTGCCATTGTCAGCCATTTTCTCATCACGTTCTCTTAAGATTCCATCGTTGAGAACCTGAATATAAACCTCAATATGGGCCAATGGAACTTCTCTAAGTAGAGCTCGTGCAAAATCTCTTGTTGCCATTATTAATGCCTCCATTGCATGCAGTTGGGTCGGGAGAAGAGACTGCCGGAAACTGTGTTGTGATAGCTCTAGAGATGGATAAGCAACTGTAAGGAACTTAATGTGAAAAACTTTTAGTGATGGGTGAACAATAGCACAGGCTTTGCAAAATTGAGCAATCTCTTTAAATTTACTTAACCTAATGTGAATTCGGGTCAAACAGACGCAGGCAAAGAGGTATCAAGTATGAGGCAGGACTTCTTCAACTGATGACAATAGGCAATCAAACCACAAACTAGATTGACCAAGTAGTTAACTGGAGAACGGTGACGAGAATGCTCAATTTGAGAAATGTTCTTCAACTGGTTACTGACTGATTCGATAATCGCTCAGCTTACGCAATCAAATCTTGTCCAACAGCGGCATCGAGCGATTTTTCATGTTCTTTTTGAGTTTAGTGACTAACTGCAAACCGCGTAGCCACAGTTGCGTAAACAAGGCTTGCGAAATACAGTCCCGCTCGCCAAAGAGCTTACCGATGAGTTCCTACGTCAGGGTCGGCACGGGCACTCGGTTATCGAACAGTAACACTCGTTAATTGAAACGCCAGCAACTTGCCTTTGTCGTTGGTGAGCAAGTGGAGCTTGAGTCCATACCCATCGTACTCTTGTCCTAAGCAGCGGCATCTCTACGCCACTAACTTGCTCAATGAGACTGCCTACTGCTGGCCGAGCCCACAAGACACTATCAATCCTCAACTTATACCAAATTGGGATTAGGTGAAAGTGTCAGAATTAAAGCTTGAATATTGAGCGAAATAGCATACCTGTATTAAACTAATGAGCTTCAAAATCGCTATAAATCTACGTTCCCTCCACTAACAATTACACCAATCCTACTATTCGGCATAGCAACTACACCTCCCAGTAATGCAGCCGCTGCTACTGCTCCTGTAGGTTCTACAACAATCTTCATTCGCTCCCATAAGAACACTACAGTGCGTTGAATTTCTTCCTCAGAAACGGTCACCATATCGTGAACATAGCGTAATACTAAAGGAAAAGTTACTTGACCCAAGGAGGGCGCTCTGGCTCCATCAGCAACGGTGTTAGGGTTATGAATTTCATACAGCATCTTGGTATGAAATGAGCGGGTAGCATCATTAGCAGCTTCCGGTTCTACCCCGATAATCTTACAGCTCGGTGACAGCTTATTCGCAGCAATTGCAGCTCCTGAAAGGAGTCCACCACCTCCACAACAAACTAGCATTAAATCTAGTGAGCCAACCTCCTGGATAAGTTCTTTGGCTGCTGTACCTTGTCCTGCTACAACATGGGGATGATCATAAGGGGGAATAACTATGAGTCCGTGCTCCTGAGCAATTGTCTGACCCAGAATCTCCCGATTAGTTTTCAAACGGTTGTACAGAATAACCTCCGCTCCGTAGCTGCGAGTGGCAGCTTGCTTGACTGCTGGAGCATCTTCAGGCATCACAACAGTAGTGTGAATACCCAATAATTTTCCGGCCAAAGCAATCGCTTGAGCGTGATTTCCAGATGAATACGTCAAGACACCTCTCTGCTTCTCTGCCTCGGATAACTGGGCTAGAGCATTGTACGCACCTCGGAACTTAAAAGACCCTGTACGCTGAAAATTCTCACACTTGAAGAATACTTGGCTATGTGTAATTTGGTTAACAGTTCTAGAAACGAAAACAGGTGTCTGACTAGCTTGATTAGATAACCGCAAGGCTGCAGCTTCTATATCAGGATAAGCAACAGTACACTTAGCTCCAGAAACAAGCCTTGAACTTGTAATATCCACTGATTCGTTTCCTCCATATCTCAAAGTTATTTCTTCTTGTAATTCCAGTGTCAGACAAATTTCTACTAAACGATAATTGCTTCTGGTCTTTACAAGATTCACGATGAGGTTCAAGTTATGAAGTAAGGGATGAGGCGATGAAAGCAGCTTAGGATCCTTACAAATTTAAATTGCACTGCCGAAACCTTAAAAGCCTTGTATGGCAAGCAAAGTGTTTCAGGAGTTGCTCAAGTTATTTTTGTAAGGCTCCTTAGCAAAGATAGATAGTAGAGAATGACATAGTTAACCTTTCAAATTGAGGCACATGACGACCAGGATTAATCAACATTCCTATGGTAGAGATTAATTGAGCACAGACTAGCAGAGCAATTCAGTTACACTCAATTTACGTAAGTGAAGTCTTGTAAGTCGGCGAGTACGGGAGGATGGCAGGGTTATACAAATTGCTTACAGACTCAGGTGAACGTAGTCAAGGTTAATGAAACAGTATTTGAGGCAGATTTGTTGGAGTATGTTTTTACCCCAATTGCAAACAGTAGGTTAGTAGATTGCATCAGCAACTATTATCTCTAGGCATTTAATATTGATGGTACTTATCAAGGGACAAGCCAAAATTCCTGTCTGTTTGCTGAGCAAGTTGTATTAGAGTGGTTCCAAAAAGTCCTGAACTCCTTTAGTAGGGGACTGGATGCCGATAGTCGACAGGCGGCGATGACCACCACCAGGGAGATCCTCTAGCACGAATTTGAATAAGGAGATCAACCGGCTAATGGTCCGCTCGTCGAAGAGGCTGCGCAAATACCCTAACCAACCTTGCAACCCCTCGTCCGTTTCATAGAGCTCGAAGACCAGATCGAACTTCACGGAGTGGGTGCCGGTAGCGATGAACTCAATCGAGGCGTTAGGAAGCAACACAGGAGGCATGGGCGTGTTCTGGAGAATAAACATAATCTGGAAGAATGGGTGGTGCACCGACGACCGTTGCGGATTGATTTGCTCGACCAGTCGTTCAAACGGAACATCTTGATAAGTCTGGGTGATGATCCAGGCTTTACGCTCCCGTTCTATAGCATCGGCGAGGGTTGGATCGCCCGAGAGGTCAGTATGGAGAACCACAGTGTTAGCGAACAGCCCTATAACCCCTTCAAACTCGCGCCGGTTGCGACCGGCCACGGGCACCCCAAGCGAGACGCTGGAGTTGCCAGTCATGCGTATTAGCGCCAGCTTGAAGGCCATCGACAACACGACAAACAGGGTGACGCCAAATTTCTGTGCCAAAATATTGAGCGCTTTGGTCCGCTCTCGGCTCAGGTTCAACATGCTAAACTCACCGCTATCGTCCAGGCCCACTACGCGTGCTCGATCAGTCGGAAGGACGGCGTAACCTTGGTAGGGCCCGACCATCTCCGCCCAGCGCTTGACTATGGCGTCGAACCCAGTGTTCGACAACGTCTGTCTTTGCCACAGGACATAGTCGCCGTACTGCAGTGCTGGCGGATCAAGCACAGGAGTCCGTCCCTCAATCAAGGCACCATAGATGGCAATAAACTCTCTCACAAATATGCCGGTTGACCAACCGTCTGAAATGAGATGATGCACGTTGATCAGCATTATGTAGTCGTCAGGTGAGAGAACGAGCACATGGACACGAACTAGCGGACCACTGACTAGGTCGAACGGGATTCCACAGAGTTCGATTAATCGTTCCCGTGCTGCTGCCTCATCTTCTGAAGTATTCTCCAGTCTGATGTCAGGCGGTTGATGGTTATGGACAATCTGAACTGCTTCACCGCCTCGGGTGGCAAACGTTGTTCGCCAGGCTTCATGCCGAGTTACAATCGCACAGACGGACTCACACAACGCATCGAAATTCAGGTGTCCTCGGATTCGTGCGCACTCTGGCATATTGTACATTGAGGTACCTGGCATAGCCTGCTCGATAAACCAAATGCGCTGCTGGGCAAAACTTTGTACGAAAGGACCTGTGCGTGCAGTTGGAAGGATCCGAGTCCGCACTGGTAATCGCAGCCCTTTCTCATCAAGATAGGCCTTAAGGCGGGCGCGAGCTTGGGCGTCTCCAGGCAGAGATGGGGAACTCATTGTCCCCTCCCCTCAGTGTTGAGGAAGGCGTCAACAAGTTCGTCTGTCTCTGAGCCACCAAGTGGCAAACGTCCCACAGGCAAGTCGGGATATTGAGTCACTAGCGACAGCAGCAGCTTGTAGTTCTTTACCATACGCACAATCGTCGCATTCTCGAAAATAGCAGTGTCGTAGCTGAAGCAAAACTCTAACGATTCCTCGTTCTCGTAGCAACGGACGACTAAATCGAACTCCACAAAACGCGGCGCAATTTTCAGAAGCTGAACACCTACCATTGTCCTACGGCTGTCCGGCATACCTTTGGCGTAGGTGACGAACATGGTCTGAAACATTGGATTGACACCATTCGATAAATTCCGCCTACGCTGATCCGAGACAATCTCGTCGAATGCCACAGATTGATGACGCCATGCATCTAAGAGGGTTTCACGTTCCCGTAGCAAAATTTCAGCAAAGTTCATTTCAGCAGTGATCGGATTATGTAACACCACTGTCCGAGCCAAGAAGCCTAGCATGGACTCAAGATCAGGATGGTCGCGACCTGCTAGCATGGTTCCAATACCAGCTCGTGCTTCGCCCATGGTGCGCAGCAAAACCACACGGTACGCGGACAGCAATAGTGAGAATAAGCTTGTTGAATTGCGGCGGGCAAGGTCTAGCACGCGTTGCGTATCGTCGAGAGCCAGGATCAGGAATACATTGTCGCACATGAAGGTGCGCTGGGCCGGCCGCGGCTTGTCTAGAGGCAGTCCACTGTGCGATAAATCAGCCAGCTTACGGCGCCAATAGTTGAGATCCGAAACCATCTGCTCCGGAGAAGCGGTTTCAGCGCGCCAACATGCAAAATCCTGAAATTGTAGTGGTTGGGTCAAGCCCTTAACGACCTTATGATTCCCCTCTCGCTCGTAGGTTTCCACTAATTCCGAGAACATCAGCCGGATCGACCAAGCGTCTGCAATGATATGGTCGATAGCTAGAAGAATGGCGAACTGACTGGATTCGCTCTGCACTAGCGAGAATCGTAATAGCGGTGGGTGTGTCCGGTCAAACGGTTGGGCGGCACTCTCGATGGCAAGCCGCTCCACGGCCTTTTCAAGCGTTTCCCCAGGCTCTACCTTGGCAATGGACAGCGGCGCGTTGAACACGCTTACAGCCTCTTGCATAACGCCACTAGTCTCCTGGCGAAAGCCAGTACGCAGGATGTCGTGTCGATTGATGAGTTCGTTGATGGCACGTTGCAAAGCATCTGCGTCAACATGCCAATCGATAGCGATTGCAGCAACAAGATGGTAAGGTGCAAGACCCACCTGATCGACTCCTAGAAACCATAGCTGACGCTGGCTATCGGTCAGAGGTGCTGGACCGTTGCACCGTTTAGCCACGTTTCGAAGAGACAGTCCAATAATGCCTGATGCGAGGTATTCAGCTACTACAGCGGCTAGAGCCGCAGCGCAACGGCGTTCCACAACAATACTAGGCCTCAAGTCTACACCGCAAACGTGGTTGATTCGCGCCACCACCCGCATGGCCAAAAGTGAATCGCCGCCAGCTGCCAAGAAATCATCTGCGGAGCCCAGGTCCGGTTGGTTCAGCACGTGACGAAGAATCTGGAGCACTAGTTCGAGAATGGGTACGCCCCCGGCTGTAGTAGGGACAGCACCTAGCTCTTCTGCTTCAGCCATGACCACTAGCTGGCGCTGGTCGACCTTGCCGTTAGGTGATAAAGGCAAGCGGTCCAGCACCTTGAGCCGCAGCGATGCCATATATGTCGGCAGCCGTTGGCTTAGGGCTTTCCATATATCGCGAAAATCTGGTGCGGGCATTCCTAGCTGTATCTGGACGAACCCTGCCAACTCCATTCGGTCTCCGTCTAGTGGAGACCGGAAGGGAATTACCGCCGCGGCAGCTACACTGGGATGCTGTCGCAGCATAGCCTCGATCTCTTCGGGTTCGACGCGTACACCACGAATTTTTAATTGACGGTCACAGCGACCAAGGTATAGCAGTGAGCCGTCGGTAAGGAAACGTCCGAAGTCACCAGTGTGGTAGAGTCGCTGTACGCCGCTATCACTGTGCCAGAAAGTAAAGCGTTGGGAAGCCAGGTAAGGATCTCCATCATAACCGTCAGCCAGACCGGCACCACCGATGCATATTTCACCGATTGCGCCGATACTAACTCGCCTCCCAGTGTCGTCAAGCAGAACGATAGAGGTATTTGCTAGTGGTCTGCCGATCACTACGGGACTTTTCACCTCAGTGATCTGGGCTGCAGTTGACCAGATCGTAGTTTCGGTTGGACCATAAAGGTTCCAAACCTCGCGGGCATGTGCCTTCAACCGCCATGCGAGGTCCTGGGATAGTCGCTCACCGCCTGACCAAGCGCGAAGGCTCGGTCTACCGGTCCAGCCGTGAGCAAACAGGAGCTCCCAAAGTGAGGGAGTTGCTTGGATGACGTCCGGGGCAGTGGCAGTGATAAACTGAATCACCTCCTGCGGGTTTGTGGAGACTGGCTGATCGTACAGCAGCACTGTCGCCCCCACGCACAGAGGTGCCAGGAGCTCGACGACGGCAATGTCAAACCCTATGGTGGTAGTAGCCAACACTCTGTCGCCTGCTGCGAGACCCGGAACCACGGCTATGGCGCGAAGCAGATTCGATAGGGCTGCGTGTCTAATTACTACAGCATTGGGTTGACCTGTAGAGCCTGAGGTAAAGATGATATATGCTGTTGCGGTCGGTGAAACTGCTGGCAAGGGTACCGCAGCAGCCTCGGCCAACTCGTCGAGGACCAGTACCTTCATTCCTACTGGTGTAGGAAAGCCATCCGATCGGTCGACGAGAAGCCAATCGCTCCCAGCGCGCACCATCAATTTAGTGAACCGTTCAGGCGGTAGTCCCGGATCCAAAGCCACATAGGCTGCACCCACCATTTGGATCCCGATTAGGGCGGCAGGCAGCCATGATGTCCGAGCAAGCCGCACCACAACACGCATGCCTGGCTGCACACCATGTGCCGCTAGGGCTAAGGACAGTCGGTGGATTCGTGCTCCAAGTTCGTCATAACTAACAGTTTCCGTTGCTGTTACAATGGCTGGACTCGCTGCAAACGCGGTGCAAGCCTGCATTATTAAAACTGGTGCAGGTGTCGTAAGATAGTCAGGCTTTAAGGAACCTACAGCTATGGGCGACAGCTCGGGGGCTGGGACTTCTCCCAGAGCCTGTTCCACAAAACGGTCCGGATCGCGTGCCAGGGCTTGGATTCCCTTGAGAAGGGCATCCGCCAATTTGTCAAGCAGAGCTTGATCGCCAGCTGCTCGCATCTGAACTGTCAGCCTCGAACCAGGAACAACCATGACTGTCAGTGGATAATGTGTGTACCACTCGCTTCGCAGATTGCTGAAAGGCGCGTTCGAGTCACCAGTGAGAGCGCTCAGTTCACTGGGTAGATTCTCGAAGACAATCAGGGTATCGAACAGGGCACTTGCTGCATCCGCACCTACCCAGCCAAGGATACGCGAGAGCGGGGCGTGAGAATGTTCTCGCATGTCCACCGCCGCCGCTTGGACAGCCGCGAGATGCTCCCGCACACGTTGCTGTAGTGGGATCTTCAAGCGAACGGGCAGGGTAGCGATACATGGACCAATCATGCGTTCCACCCCGTCGATCTCGGACGGACGATCTGAGACGGTCACGCCGACAATAGTCTCCAATGTCCCGTTCCAGCGTGCAATCACCAAAGCCCAAGCTGCTTGAACCAAGGTTGCCAAAGTCACACCCTGACTGCGACAAAAGGTGGTCAGTCTCCCTGATGATGCCTCGTCTAGCATCGAGGTTGTGCTCCCTACCTCCCCGTGACCATGCCAAATTGGCGTGACAACCGCTCCAGTCAAGGTTCTTCTCCAATAACCTTCGGCTTCCGTCAGGTCAAGTCCAGTAAGGTAGTCGACGTAACGTTTGAACGGAATACCTTCGTCGGAAGTTACAGGCACCACCTCATTTAGATAGGCAGCGGTCACCTCACTAAGAATCAGTGAGGATGACCAAGCATCGAGAATGAGGTGGTGGTAGGTCCACAGGAATCGCCACCGACCTGGACTTAGGATAATTAAGATTCCACGCATCAAAGGTGGATGCGTGAGCTTGAAGAGAGTGTCGCGGTCGACTCGTAAGAGTGCCTCAAAGTCCTTTGTTTGAACGTCTGGGGGGTGTTTGCTCCAATCCAGAATGCTCCAGGGCATCTCTACATCAGACACAGTGAGCTGAAGCGGTCGCAGCTGCGTCTTCCAAGCAATCGCAGTACGCAACATCGGATGGCGTGCGACAACAAAATTCCAAGCACTGCGCCACCGGTCTAAATCAAGGTCGCGGACATCTGCGCTAAGCTGAACAACGTAATCGGGCTGCTCAGGGGACTGTAGATGATGCAGTAGAATTCCTTCCTGAAGTGATGTAAGGAAACTGACGGAAATCATATGCTGCCTTGCTCCAACCATGGGACTCGGTCAAGTGTCACCTCGCTGAGCGTCCTACTGGGAATGCAGATGAGCGGCAGCCCCCACTCCGTAGCAAAGACGGAACCAGACATAAGTTCCCATGCCTTCGGTGGGCGCGCACCAATAAAGAGAACAGCATCGGTGGCATCGTCGCCCTCGAAAGCCAGACTCGGACCCATTTGCTGGGGTCGCAAAACAAGTCTATCGAGTTCCACCATGACGGACCGCATGGTTCCAATGTGTGCCTCATCCAGTAGACCTAGCGGAAAGTTGAGCCAAGCGACCGGCCCATGATAATAATTTAATCGCGCAAATAAAATAACAAAAGATATTAGTGCCAAGAATGCCGGGATATCAGCCGGGCGCGTGGGAAAGTAAAGAATTCGGACAAAACCTGGTTGTGGGCGTTCCATCGGCGCTGCTAAATGCGCCACGTATTTTGGGAATGAAGACGGCGGAAAGCCATGCTGCCACCAGCCCTTAGCATCAATGAGATCAGCTACCAGTTCCAAAGCGTGCAGTCCGCCGAGCTCTTGGATAAACGGTATCCCAACGACTGCAGGATCAAGCAACCATTGCTTCAGAAGGGGATGATCAGGCATCATGTACTCCGCTCCGCTAGAACGACGGATCCCGCCCAATCAAGAATCGCAACGGCAGCAATCACAGATTCGCAACTAAGATCGAACAGGCGGTAGATGGAGGCCTTGCCACCGTTAGCTGCACAGCGTAACACAGCACAATCTGGTGCATTGATGTGTGTCTCTACAGAACCGGGAGCTTCGAACAAGGCAGACCCATCCGCCTTCAGCACTGCCTCCTTACGGGTCCAGAAACGCAAGAACAATTCGTCGTGCAATTCTGGTGCAGCGGTCCACATGGCTTCCTGCTCCGCGGAGGTAAGCACGCTAGTTGCTATCAAGTCTCGATCGGCTACTACACGCAAATCCTCTACATCTACCCCGATCTCAGTCCCTTCAGTGACAGCAACTAAGCAGGTGCTATCACAATGGCTAAGGTTGAATCTTAGAGGATCCTCACGATTTGCCAGTCTAGGCTTCCCATGAAGTCCCAAAGTAAAGGCAACTTTTTCCGGACGTTCGTCGCGATAGCCCGCAAGTACAGTTCGAAGGAAGGCATGGCTCAGCACAAAGCGACGGCAATCATGTTCGAACCGAAAGGACTTGGCGCGCACTCTCTCAGATGAGTCTAGCAGTGACCATCCGTTCTGCTCTATCATCGCGCTGTCGAACCTTAAGCGCCAGATGTCAACTCTGCAAGCATGTTCACCCTCTTTCTTAGCCAAAAGCTAGCCTCCTTAGCTCAAGCTATGGTCGAACATCAGTCATCAGTATTGTTCTAAAAAATTCTTTTTGCTATCGTATTATGAACTAGGCTCACGTTAACTAACTAATAGCCGAGTCTTTATGAAAAGTATCACTGGCATGATGCTATGATAGCAGACCGTCTACATCAACGAGCGATGGTGATCTCCGCTCTTCGCAAGAGCCCACTGGTGAGTATCGACCTAGCCGACCAAGTAGATACGGACTCTCGTAGATTTAACATTGATGAGGCTCGGTGTGACTGCTGTGGGATCAGCATCCGCTATCCAGGAGTCAGCTTCGATGAGTGGCAAGTCTGCTCGCATTGCCGGCGCTACCAGCAAGATCGGGAGCGAAGCGAGGCGTGGTTCAGCGAGGCAGCGGCTCTTGTCCGGTTGCTAACGCAGCTACAGAGAGACGAACAGGCTCAATTCGATTGTATGCTGCTTTACAGTGGTGGCAAGGACAGCACCTACGCCTTGTACAAATTAGTAGAGATGGGACTGTCGGTAACGACATTCACGCTTGACAACGGCTTTATCTCCGCTCGCGCATTGGATAATATCAATCGCGTGACCAAAAAGCTTGGTGTTACGCATCTGACCCTTAGACCCGCTGGAGTGGGAGAGACAATTAGGAATAGCCTCTCGCGGTTCTCCACGCCTTGCATGGGCTGTTTCCGTAGCTTGCTCGACCACGCTCTGACCAGAGCTGACAAGCTAGGCGTGCGGTTTATCGTTACTGGTCTTTCCCGAGGCCAGATCATGCAAGAGCGTCTGGAATGGTTCCATATGCGCAACATCTATGACCCAGTTGAGATTGAAGCGTGGCTAGAAGATGGACGGCGTGTTTATCATCAGTCGCCGGGATTCTCGGGCCTCAACCAGTGGAACGTTAAGCATGATGAGGTGCTCGACCGCATCAAGGTCGTAGACTTTTATCGATATACTCCTGTTCGTCGGCAGGAGATCCTTGCCTTCCTTATGGAGAAGGATGATGTATGGCGAAAACCCGACGAGTGCGGATTCTGTTCGACCAACTGCTTGATCAACGATCCTGGCATTGCCCTTCACAAGCACCAGAAGGGATGGCACAGCTACGAGGGTTCCAACGCCTGGGAGGTTCGACTGGGTCATAACCCCCGTGAGGACGCTGTCCTGGAGTTGGCGAGTGTTGATCCAGAGGTTGCCAACTCCACGCTCAGTGATCTTGGACTTCCCACCCTACCAACAGAGCCAGATTTGCGAAAGTCCGTTGTTTGCCGCATCGCTCCTAGGGTTACCGATGCGGCAGTTCGTTCGTACCTAGATGCCGTTGTCCCCGATTGGGATACGGCGGTGAGGCTGATTTATCGAGACAAAGTTGCGGCACTGCAGCATTCCGGTACCTATACACCAGTACGCAAACCTGCTTTAGAGGACAATCCTCGCTGGCTTGCACTAGCGGCACAGCCTCGCGCCTGGAAAGTCCGTGAGCACGTGCTGCTGGCACTACCGCTAGGGTTGAGCATAGAGTCTGCAAACCGGGTGGTTCTGGCGGGACTAGCCCGTCATCGTGTAGTAAGTTTGGGACTGGACTATGTGCCAGGTGGAGTTACCGTGCGTGCCTATGCCTCCGGTGCAACTGGTGCCTTGCGGCAGGTCAGCCTTAGTGAAGCTGACTCGCACCGTCATCGCGATATCGTTCAGCGATTAATCCAGGCTGACGAGACTGCTGTTAAGCTACAAACTAATGGCCCTGCAATGCGTGCAGTGCTATTGGATCGAGGGGCTGATGACCCGTGGCTGCTACTTTCGGGGTCTGCTCTCCTAACACGTTGGTCTGATTGGCGCCAACTAGTAGGGGACATCGGCGATGCGGCTGCGGCTGCGGCTGGACTTGCGTCGCTGTCCACACCTCATCGTCGAGCCCCTACCACATTCTCCAATGTACCAATGGTAGCGAGCAGGTTTGATCACACTTCGCCGTTATACATGCCAGTTGAATCCCTTGATTCCCGCCTGATAACCTTAGATGGTGCAACAGGCAGTGCTCCCTTTGTGGTCGAATGGCTCGACTGCGACGACCAAGCGCTACACTATGTAGCATCCGACACCACCCTGGATAGGCTACCTTGTATTGGACTGCGCAAGGTTGGTGTGAGTGAAGGATGCCTACCCACTTCGAATGGCTTGACGATTCTGATAGATCCACGTGGACGTTGGCTCAGTGACCGATCAGAACTCCAATTAGTTGTGGAGCCTGTAGCAGGCGGATGGTTGGTGCAGGCACACCATACCGCATCTTCAGCAAGTGCGAATGCGCTCCTTGTAGACAGTGGACTCATCAGTCTGTTAACTAATGAACGATCGTCTACTGGAATCAAGTAAACGTGAGTTTGAGATAAGAAGGGGCAGAATGAATACAGTTGAAAGTACCTAGCTCATGCTACATATCAACCCGGCAATGTGAGAGGATGCGGGTTCAAGGAAAAATCGCTAGCTACGGAAAGACCAGATGTCTGGTTTATAAACTCAACAACTTGGAATGATCTGCAATAATCAAGCTATTCGACTGCGAAAACAAGGAAAGCGGTTTGTTGATATTGCTGCTTATCTCGGGTTCACCGAAACACTGCCCCAGATTAGTGGTAACAGGATCAGACAGTTATATATATGAGCGTCTGCAGTCTGCGCCCGAGGATGGTGGGTCGTGGACGGCACCGAAGGTGGGTGAGTACGTTGCTCGAAAGTGTCAGAATTGAATCTTCAAAAGCTCTAAAACCAAGGCATTGACAAGAGAAGGAATGCTTCCTAAATCATTTATTAAGCCGATTGGAACACCACTTCTAATACCAATTTAAATAGCATTCAAGGCAGATAGGGCCTGCAGAATGAACGGATAGCCTGTGAGCGAAGCAACTATTTCCGGCATTAACTGAGCCAGCAGTTGATCAACTTTGGTTTGCAGTTGAGCTAGAGTCTTGAACGAAGCCCACTTGAGATCGGCCTTGAGATGTTCCCACAACCGCTCAATCGGATTTAGCTCTGGGCAGTAAGGCGGTTGGAACAATAAGATGATGTTCTCTGGCACAACCAGCTTTTTACCCTTGTGAAACCGTCCATTATCGACTTGAAGAATGTTGAGACTATCGGGATAAGCCCTAGAAAACTCATTTAGGAAACGCTGATAGCCCTTCGTATCGACATGGGAAAATTGCAGAAGAAAGGACTCTCCGGTTGCAGGTTCGACCGCACCATAGAGCCAGAATGTTTTGAACAACCATTGCCACTGACCAATCGGTTTGACCCCACAAGCAGTGATTAATCGTCCGATGAGGGTATGTAGCCCAAAGCGACTCTCATCCTGAGCAAAGTAGCGAACGGGACGTTCATCTTGCCGTCCTTGGCGGTCATACTGGCTCAGCAGCTTAAGGTCGTCTGCGAGGGTTGCTTAAACGCCTCTCGTCCCTGACTATCCTGCTGACAATTTTGCGGACGGGCAGACTTAAGTTTGGCTTTGAGTCGGTAGCGCGTCATCTGGTAGACCGCATGATACTCCGCCTCTATCCCCAACGTCTCGGACAACCACTGCTGCACTTTTCCATAACTGCTGAATCCATGATTTATTTGGCTTTTGCAACCGCTTTGCCAGTGCCATCTCTGCTCATTGCAGAATCACCCGTATTCCCCCTGGCGATTTCTTGACTTCCAACATCGCTTCTACTCCACCCTCTCGATCATTCGATAGCTAGGTTTGTACGGTGTTTCGATGTTTCCCAACCGCTTTGGCAATGGCACTGATGCTGGGTGCATTCTCTTGTTTCAACCCGTAGAGCACTTGAAATCGTTCTTTCGGGGTCGACGTTTTGGCTTGACGCAGTTGTTCTGTTAGATCATTCAAACTTTCCTTGACATCAATTGAGGTGATACCAGCCATGAGTAGGACGCCTAAACGACTTTGCTCACTCTAACCCCTTTGCCCTGTACTTAATTTAAATTGGTATAACGCTTGCACTCGCTCAACGAACACACTTCTTCGCATAGATAGAGACACGAATTCTGCCATTTGTGAACGGAGCCGCAAATACTGTCGCACTTCCTCAAATGCTGCACAGGATCGTTTTGCCGACTCAAACGTCCCAAAGCCTAGCATTGGATAGTAACGGTGCTTGATCCCGCGATGATCTTGCTCAATCGGATTATCTAAACAACTCCCCGGTTCATGGATGACTGCTTCACCCAGAACCTCTGAAATGGCGCGGGGATAGGAGGCCAATCCATCTGTCACCACTCGGCTCGGCGGTATTTGTGCCACCCCTAATGCTTGCTCGAAAAACGCTTGCGCCGATTCCATATCTCGCTTTTCCCGCAGCAGTGAGTCCACTAAATTGCCGTCTTCATCCATTGCCCGATACAGATAGTACCACCTGCCTTTGACTCGAATGTACGTCTCGTCGACGTGCCAGGTTCCACCCATCGTTCCCGTGCGTTTTGTTCGCAGTTGTTCGGCAACCAGGGGCGCAAATCGCTCTTCCCACTGCCGCACCGTTTCATGCGTGAACTCGAATCCGCGCACCAGAAAAAATTCTGCCACATCTCGCAAGCTCATCTTGAAACGCAACCGACCCATCAAAACCTGAAATACGATATCGGTGGGCACTTCTAAAAAGTTGAACCGCGTGCCCGTGCGTTCATTGAAGCTTGATAGACACTCTCGACAGTAGAAGGTCTGATAGCCAAGACTGGTGGTGCGTCTCAATTGAGTGGTGAGCGAGGAATGACAATGGAGACAGTTCATCAAAGCGGGATGGGGATTCAGTTTTAGGTCAGCCCCTAGACTATCAGAGACAGTAGATTTCGCTCAATATTCAAGCTTTAATTCTGACACTTTCCTACCTGAAGGTCTGATAGAGGGAGGAGTGCAAAAGCGATTACGGAAAAGTGCAAATGCAGCAAAATGACCGTTCAAATTACACAGAATTAAGCAAGTTCCTCTCCCTAATGTGGGCAAAAGGTTAAATTTTGCTGCAACTTGAGCCCTTATCGTTTTCAATGAAAGGGAGCAACGGTGTGGGGGCGCAGGATGGATCTGAAGCATTAACCAAGCAGGTACGCGATCGTGGTAGCGCTTGTCACAGTGCAGTGTTTTTAATGTGAATCTCCAACGAAGGCGCACCTGTCTTTGTTACCGCAACAATTTTTATTCCGCTGATTCAAGGTGCTGCGAAAGAGGCTTTTGGCTATCTGTCTTACTTTTTCCTGATATATGCGTTCATACTGTGTTTGCTGCTAGCGGGTGTAGTCATTGCTCAGGTGGCTGGATTTTGGATGATCAGCATCGTGCGAAGTTGGCGTTCAACTTATCCTGCATTTGTGCAAGAAAACCTAGCGGAAGCATTTTGGTTTCTGAGATCGATGATGCTCAAGTCGATCGTCGTCTTGGTGCTATTGCTACTATTTTGCGCTCTCCACTGCCCGCATCGCCGCTGAACATGGGTGAACCCGTTGAAGACGCGCAATCTGGCGAAATCAAGCAACATTGGTAGAGCAGTACCGCCCAGTTAACAATCTACTCACAGACTGTCTCAACAGGGGTTGCTACGTCACCCGCTCAAGGCGAGAGGAAATCGAAGCAACATTGCTCCTACCGAAAAGTCTATGGCTAAACATCCAGAACAACCCATTCTGCACTTAAAGTGCAGAATGGGTTCGTGAGTCATTCGTTGTAATAATAACTCTTGCGTTTTAGAGAGACAGACGTGCTCCTTTTCTAGGTGTTTTCCTGAAATTTGAGGTGAATGCGTATTTTCACAACTTCGGGCTCTCCGCAGCTTTTGGTGATGGTTTGTCAGAA